>JAHEFU010000135.1 GCA_024645305.1 Planctomycetales bacterium | reverse complement strand
CAGTGATGAAGCGGTCAGCAAGCGCCGCATTGCGGATCCCGAAGCTATCCCCAGTACCGGCTAATAGCCTAACTGATCCAGGATTGCATCCACGGACAATTATCAAGAAAAAGAACAGGCCCGCCTTGCAGCGGGCCTGATTGCTTTCTGTCAGTTGTCCTGCAGACTAGCCGCAGGGGTTGCAGGGATTGTCGCCGCAGGGGTTATCACCACAGGGGTTGTCACCACAGGGGTTATCACCACAGGGGTTATCACCACAGGGGTTGTCACCACAGGGGTTATCACCACAGGGGTTGTCGCCGCAGGGGTTGTCACCACAAGGGTTATCACCGCAGGGGTTGTCAGCATGCTCGCCATCCGCGTGGTCATGGCCGGCGTGCTCATCTTCCGTTTCGGTGCCCATGCAAGGGTTGTCCATGCTGGTGTCCGTGCCGGACGTGCCAGTGGTTACGGCAGTGCCATCACTGCTTCCGCTATCTGACTGCGGACAGCCACACAGCGCCATCAGGAACAGACCCACCATTAGAACTACTACTAGACGCATATTTAACTCCCGGTTTGGAAATTGCGAATAACAGCCGTCAGGTCTGCTGATTCGCTGGCCGCCTTCCGGCCGCCTCTTAAGAACGAACATATATATCACATGTACGGGAAATTTCAAGTGCAATTCTCAGCCAGAATCCATTTCAGGGCTGATAGAGACAAGTCTCCTGCGATTTCTGAATTATTGAGAATTTGCCCCGGCTCATGCTTTTACCGTGACTATCCCTGGCCCACAGCAGCTTGAATCTGCAGCTTGAAAGAGATATAGATTGATAATTATCCCGTTCTGAATAGTCAAATTTTCCCTTTTTCCGTCGGTCTGGGATTAATCCGCCAGTGTTGCAGACCATCCTGCAGCTCTCCTTACGGAGTTGATTCTCCGCCAGGTCTGCCTCGCGACGCTCGGCAGCATTATTGGAAGGGCATAGTAGTCCTTCCCTGCATCTTCCATTTCCCCCACTTCTACTGCTTCTTCCACTGCCAGGCCATGGGCCTGGCCTCCTACTTTTCCAGCGGCGCACCCGCATACGGTGTATCAGCAACGACCGGATTCACCAGCACCGGGCCGCAGTTCAGAGCCACGCTGACCGTATCCCCAGGCTTGAGTGGCCCGACACCTGCGGGTGTGCCCGTCACGATCAGGTCCCCGGCCTCCAGGGTCATCAGCTGGCTGATGTAGCTGATCAGGTTGGCGAAGCCAAAGACCATTTCCTCCGTACCGCCATGCTGCACGCGCTGGCCGTTAAGCTCCGTCGTGACCGTGAGTGGCACGGGCCGCCGCCCACCGATGCGCAGGGCCTCGGCTGCCGAAGTGTCAATGTAGGGGCCGCAGGGGCCAAACGTGTTCATGCCCTTGGCGCGGGTCCACTGCCCGTCACTCTTCTGCCAGTCACGGGCGGTCACGTCATTGAAGGCGGTCACCCCGAACAGGTAGTCGAAGGCCTGAGAGGCATCCACCTTGTAACAGCGGTCGCTGATCACAAGCGCGATCTCCCCCTCGAAATCCACCCGCTCACTGCCCACAGGCAGGATGATTTCAGCACCATGCGGAATAAGGCAACTGGGTGGTTTAAAAAACAGCAGGGGCTTGTCGAGTGGCGAAACATTGCCGAGCTCCCTGGCATGCTCAACGTAGTTGCGTCCCACGCAGACCACCTTGCTGGGCTGGCAGGGCACCAGCAGCTCCGCCTCGCTGAGCCGGTCCTCCTGGCCACTGCGCTTCAGCTCGAACTTGTAGGGGCTGAGCCGCACACAGCGTGCAAGCATGTCCTCGCCGATCAGTTCGCCGTAGTAGGTGTTCGTTCCAATGCGGTACCTGTAGATTCTCACGCGTTGATTTTAGGACAGGATTTCCGAGCCTGGGCTAAGCCTGGGGATCCAGTGCAAACTAAGCCCGGATAAACGGTGTCCAACTGTCAGGCGGTCTGAAGAGTCGCCGGGATCTGTCGTTATTATTTACGGAATCCCCACCCGCAGGCGATAGATTCAATTACCCGGTGTGGGGTATTAAGCATATGCAGTCCCCGGGCTGCATCATCCAAACCTTTGTATAGGTTAAATGTTATAATTCGCAGACATGACTAAGGAACGAAGCAGTACAGAGCAGAGTCCCTGCTGCAGCTTCTGCAAGGAAGTGCAGAGCAACAGCGTGCGCATGATCAAGGGGCCGGGAATCTACATCTGTGAGGAATGCGTCAACATCTGCAAGGAACTGCTCGATGGCCCGCGCTACCGCCAGAGCAGCCCGACGATCCACGTTGACAAACTGCTGACCCCGAAGGAAATCGTGGACTTCCTGCACGACTACGTGATCGGGCAGGACTACGCCAAGAAGGTCCTGAGCGTCGCGGTCTACAACCACTTCAAGAGAATCAATTCACTGCTCAATCCGATCGTGGAGATCGGCAAGAGCAACATCCTGCTGATCGGCCCGACCGGCAGCGGCAAGACCTACCTCGCGCAGAACATCGCGCGGATCCTCGATGTGCCCTTCGCCATTGCTGATGCCACGGCCCTGACCGAAGCCGGCTATGTGGGCGAGGACGTGGAGAACATCCTCCTGCGGCTTTACCAGGTTGCTTCCGACCAGGCCGGCCCGAAGGCCACGAGCGACGAGATCCTTGCGCGCTGCGAACGCGGCATCATCTACATTGACGAGATTGACAAGATCACGCGCAAGAGCGAGAACCCCTCCATCACGCGCGACGTCTCCGGCGAGGGCGTGCAGCAGGCGCTGCTGAAGATCCTCGAGGGCACGACTGCCAACGTCCCGCCGCACGGCGGTCGCAAGCATCCCAATGATGACTTCCTGCAGATTGACACGACGAATATCCTCTTCATCTGCGGTGGCAGCTTCTCCGGGCTGGAGCAGATCATCGCCAAGCGGCTGGGCCGTCACGTGATGGGCTTCAACAAGGGCCAGGTGCGCTCCGAGTTTGAGGACGTGGACGTGACGGATGAGGACGATTTCCTGCGCTACGTCGAACCCGAGGACCTGGTGCGCTTCGGCATCATCCCGGAGCTGGTCGGTCGCCTGCCGGTGATCACCTACCTCGAGAACCTGAGCACGGAAGCCATGGCGGAAATCCTGCACCGGCCCAAGAATGCCCTGGTCAAGCAGTACCAGTACCTGCTGCAGGAGGACGGGGTCAGCCTCAAGTTCACTGACAGCGCCCTTGAGGAGATAGCCACCATAGCGCGCAAGCGCCGCACGGGGGCCCGGGCCCTGCGCAGCATCCTCGACAAGCTGCTGCTGGACATCATGTACAGCGTGCCCGGCAACAAGGAAGGCGGCGATGTGCTGATTGACGCCGATGACGTGCGCGAGCTGCTGGCCGGCAAGCTGCTGACCATGCCCACCCCGCGGGACAAGTCCACCATCGAGCTGGATGGCAAGGGCCAGAAGGACGGCGGGGATGACAGCAAGGTAGCCGGCAGCGCGGGCTGAATCAGCAGATCTCCCTGATCCGGGTATAAAATCCACAGGATGACCTCACGACTCCATGCCGTCTGGATGCTGCTTTGCATGGCAGTGCTCTGCGGCTGCCCGCAGCAGCAGCCGCCCGCATCAACTGCGGCGAATCCTGCGAAACCGGTGCAGCGGGCCCCGGTAGCCGATGCAGAGGACAGCTCCGAAGCCCTGCCGCCAGCGCAGATGCAGGCCCCCAAGCAGCTGGTGCTGGTCTACACCGGCAACACACACGCCCGGCTGCTGCCCGCCGGCAAGGCTGAGTTTGACAACCTGACCGGTGGCCTGCCGGCCCTGGCTGCGGAGGTCGCGGCGGTGGAGCAGGAGATCGTGCAGTACAACCGCATGCGCGTTGCCAACGACGGTGGTGACCCTTCCCTCGTGCGCGTGGACCTGGACGCCGGGATGATCGGGGACCATCCCTTCATGCTGCTGGACTACGGTGGCTGGTATTCGCCGGACCTGCTCAAGGTGCCCGGACATACTGCCCTGATGCTGGAGGCCATGACGCAGATGCGCTACTCGGCTGTGGCCCTGCGGGACTGGCAACTGCTGACGCCGGAGGAGCTGGCCCTTGTGGCTGGGATGTCTCCGCTGCCACCACTGGTCAACTCGCCGGGCGACCAACCCGCCGGGCTACCGTCCGTGCAGCGAGTGCTGCTGCGCGAAGTGCTCGGCAGCCAGTGGGGCGTGGCCTCCCTGCCGCGCCTGCCGGAACTGGACCGTGAACTCTACGGGAAGTACATTTCAGCGCTGCTGGATGATTGCGCCATGGAACTGGAGCTCAGCGGCGCACAGTTCCGGATCCTGCTGGCGGCGGACCAGACCCCGGAGCTGTACCGCGCCCTGGCAACGGATACACGCTTCAACGTGGTGATCGGCGCTCCGGCAGCGATGTCAGCCCTGGCCGGCTTCGGGGAAATCACCGGCGAGCGGCCGCTCATGCTGCCCCATATCAACGAAGGTGGGACGGAACTGGCGCGCTGTCACCTGATCTGGGACAACGAGTCCAGCGGTCCCGTGAACTACTTTTTCGAGCGCCGCGAGGTGCACGATGACGGCTCGGACTTCCTCCCCTGGCGCAAGCGCATCAAGGGCATCATCCAGAGCTACTGAAGATGCTGCTAGAATTCCTGCGTGGAAGAGCATGAGGCCCCGCAGGGCGCAAACCAGGATTCCGCCACGCCGGAGCCAGCACCTGACGTAACCCGGGTCCGGCCTGAGGCCGGCCAGCCCGACGCAGCCGCGCAGGCACAGCCGCCGGTGGAGGATGAATCCCTTCCCTCCCCCGCGGAACTGGATCCGCGCGACCAGCGTTCCCTGCTGACGGCGGTGCTGTTCAGTGCCGGGGAAACCGTTGAGACCGCCCGGCTGACCGAGTTCATGGGCTGTGATGAAAAGCAGCTGGAACTGATGGCCAGTGAGGCCGGCGGCGAGCTGCGCCCCCTGGGCCTGGATATCCTGCGCATGGCCGGCGGATACAAGCTGCTGACGAGCGCGATCCACGACGAGTATCTCCGCCTGTTCAACCGCCGAGTGCGCCGCGCCCGGCTGACCCGCAATGCGCTGGAGGTGCTGGCCATCATCGCCTACGAGCAGCCGGTGACCCGCGCCCGGGTTGAGGAGCTGCGCCAGGTGCCCAGCGAAAGCACGGTGCGCACGCTGCTGGATCGCCGGTTGATCACCGTGGCGGGTCGCGAGGAATCCCCCGGCCGGCCATTCCTGTACCGCAGTACGGATGCCTTCCTCGAGATGTTCGGGCTCGGCAGCTTAGGCGACCTGCCTCCGCGCCCGGCGGCGCTGGAGAAGGGCACCGACAGTGATGCTGCGGATGACATCGGTTCCAGCCTCGGAATGAGCAGCATGCCGGAGCTGACCGAGGAGGAGCTGGACCGCATCGACGAGGACAGCCTGGCGGAGGATGACAGCTGGGACGATGGCGACAGCACGGACTGAGCGGCAACTGATCCTATAATCTCACCCATGCCCGTCAACCTCAGAAGTGACACCTTCACGCAGCCCTCGCCGGCCATGCGCGAGTACATGGCCCAGGCCCCGGTCGGGGACGATGTGTTCCGCGAGGACCCCACGATCCGCGAGCTGGAGGAGAAGACTGCGAAGCTGCTCGGCAAGCAGGCCGCGCTGTATGTGCCGAGCGGGCACATGAGCAACCAGATCGCCCTGAACCTGCACGGCCGTCCCGGTGACAGCCTGATCGCGCACCGCGAGTCGCACGTGCTGTTCTATGAGACGGGTAGCCCCGCCGCGCTGAGCGGACTGGATGCGCGGGTGATTGACACTGCGGATGGGACATTCGGAGTTGACGAAGTAAAGGCCCTGCTGAAGCCGGTGAACATCCACTTCACCAGGAACCGCATCCTCTCGCTGGAGAATACCTTCAACAACCGGGGGGGCATCGTGTGGGACAGGCGACTGTTTGCCGAGGTGGCGGCCTTCGGAAGTGAAAACGGCCTGAGCGTGCACCTGGACGGGGCGCGGCTCTGGAATGCCTGCCACGCCAGTGCCACGCAGCCCGCTGACTGGTGCAGTTACGTTGACAGCGTCAGCGTCTGTTTCAGCAAGGGGCTGGGCGCTCCCGTGGGTAGTGCGCTGGCAGGGGACGCTGAATTCATCGAGCAGGCCCGGCATGTCAGGAAGCGCTTCGGCGGACAGATGCGCCAGGCGGGGATCATTGCCGCGGGGGCGATCTACGCACTTGACAACAACTATGAACGGATCGGCGAGGACCATGCCAATGCCCAGCTGATCGCCGGGATCGTGGATACCAGCGAGCATCTGTCATGCCCCGCTCCGCCGAGCAACATGGCACTGATCACGGTTGACAATCCGGCCTTTGACGCCCATCAGCTGGTGGATGCGGCGGCGGCGGATGTCTCCGCATTCGCCCTGCATGAACGGCGCGTCCGCTGCGTGACCCACCTGGATGTGTCCCGCGAGGAATGTGAGCAGGCGGCCCGGGCCTTCGTCAGGGCGGCGGCCCGGCTGGCCGGGGAGGTCAACTGATGGCAACGCAGGTGGCCGTGCTGGGCGGCGGGCTGGTGGGCGGCTTCATAGCCCGGGAGCTCTCCAAGTATGACGACATCGAGCTGACGCTGTACGATCTTGACGAGCAGACCCTCACCGCCAGCGCCGCGCGGGCCCAAATGGCAACGCGGCAGACGGATCTGCGCGACATGCAGCTCGTACGGGAGATTGCCACGGGGGCTGACCTGGTGCTGGGCGCGGTGCCCGGCAGTTTTGGCTGTGCCGTGCTGGAGAACGTGATCGCCACGGGCACGGACTGCATTGACATTTCCTTCTTCCCGCAGGAGGCCAGCACGCTTGATCTGGCGGCGCGGCAGAGCGGCAGCCGGGTGCTGGTAGACTGCGGCGTGATGCCGGGACTCGGCGGGATGCTGGCGGCACGCTTCTCGCGGCAGTTCGACGAGCCACGCTCCATGCGAATCCTGGTGGGCGGCCTGCCCGTGGAGCGCAACTGGCCCTTCGAATACAAGGCACCGTTTTCGCCGGCGGACGTGATCGAGGAGTATGTGCGCCCGGCGCGCTACATTGTCGACGGCAAACTGGTCACCATGCCCGCGCTCAGCGAAATAGAGCAGATCGACTTCCCCGGCATCGGCACGCTGGAGGCCTTCAACACCGACGGCCTGCGCAGCATCATGGCCACGCTGCCCTATCCCTCGATGATCGAGAAGACCATGCGCTATCCGGGACACGCTGAGAAGATGCGGATGCTCAGGGAACTGGGCTTCTTCGGCGAGGAAGCGCTGGCAACGAGCAATGGCAGCATCGTGCCACTGGATCTGACGAGCCGCCTGCTGTTTGACAACTGGAAACTGGAACCCGGCATGCGAGAACTGACCGTGATGCGCGTGGAGGCCAGCGGGCTGAAGGACGGCCGGGAACTGTCCCTGAGCTGCGACCTGCTGGACCATACCGATCCAGACACGGGGGACTTCAGCATGGCGCGCACAACGGGCCTGCCGGCAATCCTCTGCGCCCGCATGCTGCTGGCCGGCAAGCTGGGGATCGAACCGGGGGTGACGGCGCCGGAGACGATCGGCTTTGATGAAACGCGCCTGAATTACATCATCCGCGGCATGCAGCACTACGGCGTACAGTTCGAGTTCTCGGAGGTCAGCTGAAAAGATGACAACACAGATTTAACCACAGAGGGCACAGAGAACACAGAGGAATTGTTAACA
>JAHEFU010000134.1 GCA_024645305.1 Planctomycetales bacterium | reverse complement strand
GCTTTGCTTGGCATAGATGACTTCAGGATTCTCGTCAGTGATGGCGGTGCTGCGGACAACCAGGTCTGCATGGCGAACGTAACGCTCGTCATGCTCATACCAGATCTGGGCTCCGGCTTCCTCGAGGGCACGCGTGACCTTGCTGCTCTGCCTGTCAGAACCGGTGACTTCATATTCCCTATCAAGCATCAGGTGCGCAAGAGCGCTAACGCCGGCTCCGCCGATGCCTATGAAGTGTATGCGTTTAGTTGATCTCTTCAGCACGCGAGTTGACGGGAATTATAGCCGAGGATGCACAATTCGAACACACTTATCCCATGATTCCTCTGTGTTTTTTCGCATTTTATTGCGTAAATGCATGACAGTCAGAAATGCTATACTCATTTACGTGAAGCGGGATTCCGGCAGTTACAGACCCTGGATCTGGCGACGAATACTGCTGTCTGCCCTGGTCAGCTCCATCGTGCCAGTGACCGTTATTTCCGTGTTGCTGTTCACGCTTTCCGACAATGGTGCAATCTACAGCACTGACCTGAGCAACCAGGTCCGCCAGGAACTGCAGGACCAGTTCCTGCTCTCCACGGAAGCCCAGGCTGACCAGATCAGTGAGCGGCTTGTCAAGGTTGGCTACAACGTGGAGCTTCTGAGGGCCTATGCCCAGGATCTCCTCACCTCCCAGGAAGCCTATGCGCGTGATCCCTGGCAGGATCCCGAAAACAAGTTGGACAGTCTAAACGGACCTGAAGCCGGGACTGCTGGGCAAGCTGCAGGAACTGAAGGGAATGCTGCCCTGGACACCAGTTCTGTGCAGTACCTGGAGAATCCCATCTACTACAGCAAGGGTTCAGACGGGGCAATCCGCAAAATCATTGATGATAACGGGTCAGTCCTGTTTTTCCGCAAGCCAAGCAGCAACCGGGACTTTACCCAGTATGAAAGGCAGAAGATGCAGGTTACTGCCAGGCTGGACCCCCTGCTCAAGGGACCAACACGTTACGACCAGCTGGTGTCCCATGCCTACATAGTCACGGCCGACAGCATGCTGCGCGCTTATCCATTCATGGATGTCTCCGGCTGGGCAGCCGACAAGGACCTGACCAAGCCTGCCATGTATGCCTGGAGCGCCGAAAAGGCCAATGACCGGGGTCTGGTCTGGACATCCCCATATGTCAGCCACCTGTCCGGGGAGTGGGTCGTGGCCTGTCTGGGCCAGGTTGCCATCGGTGGTGATAGCGGCAGCCAGGTTGCCGTGGTGGGCTGTGAGGTCCGTGTAGCCAGGATGATGGATGAATTGCTCAGCTTCAGCATCGGCCCGGGAGGCATCAGCTGGCTGCAGCGCGGCGACGGCACCCTGCTTAGCGCACAGACAAGTGCGGTGGACTACCTGCGAGTGATACCGATCGGTAATGCAGAGCTGCCCTCAGACAAGAATCCCGAGCAGAATGTCCGCGATGAGGCAAACCTCGCCAGCCGGGGCAACGATGAAATCAAGGCACTCTTCGCCTCACTGGAAGCGGGGCGCAGCACGGGCAGGGTACTCAATCCACCAGAGGAGGGTCGCTACTTCGTCTGCGCTCCCGTGGAGGGTCTGGACTGGATGCTGGCCGGTACGATCCAGAGCCGTTCCATCGCCCTGACCCACAGGCAGAAGCAGGAGCAGATGGCGATGTCACAGCAGAAGGTACTCATTGCCACCCTGGGACTGATTATCGGCGTGATCGTGGCCTTCGTCATGGCCACTCTGGAAGGGCGCCGGATCCTGCTGCCGGTCCGAATCCTGATCGGCAAGCTCAGAGAATATCTTTCCGCCGGTGGCACTGTCACCGTCGCCATTTCAGACGAAGGGGAGATCGGCGAACTGGCCAACATGATCCAGGAAGTCGTGGACCTGAGCCAGCCGGATGAACGCGACAAGCCTGCGGATTAAGGCAGCAGGATGTCCAGCACGGTTTTCCGCCGGGGAACAGATCCATCCGTCGATACCTGGAATGCCGCCTGCGTCATTGCCAGCAGCTCATCCGCTTCAGCGGCACGGCTTTCATGGATTAACAGCCTGGCCAGCTCCTCTCCCTGCTCGATCCGCTCCCCGATTGCGACATAGCACATCAGCCCTGCATCCGGCTCAATAACCTCCTCCCTGCTCATCCTTCCGGCACCGCAGCGCCGGGCCACATTGCCCAGCTGCAAGCAGTCAATCCCGGAGACCCAGCCGGGTGATCCTGCCTGCACCGCCACGCTGCGCATATTTGGCAACACCTCCGGTGATGCCGGCAGTTCACTGAGCCTTCCCCCCTGGGCCCGGATCCATTCGCGGAATTTCTGCTTGACAACACCACTGTCCAGCAGTTCCTGCAGCTGCACCCGGCCACTTTCCATGTCAGGACACATGCCGCACAGGAGCAGCTCAACGCTGCCCAGGGCCAGCAGCACTTCGCGCAGGTCGGCCAGCTTGCCGCTGCCGCTAATCAGGTCCAGCACCTCCAGCACCTCTATCCTGTTGCCAACGGCCTGTCCCAGTGGCTGGTCCATGTCGGTCAGCACACAGGCCACCTGCCTGCCGAATGCACGACCTATCGCCATCGCCTGGGAAGCAAATGCCCGGGCCTCCGCTTCATCACGGAAGAAAGCCCCGCTGCCGCATTTCACATCCAGCACTATGCAGGGGGCACCCGCAGCCAGCTTCTTGCTCATCACACTGGCTGTCACGAGGCCGAGCTCCCTGATGTTGTCCGTGGCATCCCGCAGGGCATAGAATATCTTGTCCGCCGGGACGAGGTGTGCGGTCTGGCCGGCCACGGCGCAGCCCACATCCTGCAGGATTGAGCGGAATTCCTGCATGCTGAGATCCGTGCGGAATCCCGGGATGCTCTCCAGCTTGTCAATCGTGCCGCCGGTATGCCCGAGTCCGCGCCCGCTCATCTTGGGCATTGCCAGTCCGGCTGCCGCCAGCAGGGGCGCCAGGGCCAGTGTTACCTTGTCCCCCACCCCTCCGGTGCTGTGCTTGTCGACGACCGGCCGGCTGATCCCCTCCCAGCTGAGAGTGTCGCCACTGTCGACGAACGCCCGGGTCATTGCCAGCGTTTCCGCAGCCTCAAGCCCCTCGTAGCAGATCACTGTCAGGAGCGTTGCCAGCTGGTAGTCCGGCACCGTGCCGGCCACGCTGGAGCTGATGAGCCAGTCCATCTGTGCAGTGGACAGCGGCACGCCGGCCTTCTTCGACTGGATCAGGCTAAGCAGGTTCATTACGTCCTTCCCTTCACGCCTGTGGACAGGGCAGGTCCGCCATGCCCTAGAATCTGGCAATGCGTGAAGCAAAAATCATAGTGCACGGCGGCGCCGGCACGATCCGGCCTCGCCTCTGGGCCGCATACCGCGACGGAGCACATGTGGCAGCCCTGATCGGGCAGCAGATCCTGAGCCAGGGAGGCTCGGCACTGGATGCGGTGACCGAAGCAGTCATCAATATGGAGGACAATCCGGTCTTCAACTGCGGTACGGGATCCTGCCTGACCTATGACGGCCGGGTGGAGTGCGATTCATTCGTCATGACCGATGACATGAGAATCGGCGCCGCAGCCATTGTCACCAATGTCAAGAACCCGGTGAAGCTTGCGCGGGTTGTGATGGAACATACGGTCCACAACCTGATTGCCGGTGAAGCCACGGGCCGGCTGGCTGACGCATACGATATTGAAAAGATTGATCCCCATGGCCTGGTTGTTGACAGGCGCCGGCGGCGCTGGCAGGAAATGATGGACCGGGGCCTTGAGTACATGGTTGACCCGGAGCTGGAATCTTCCGATGATCCCACGGATCTGTCTGATGAGGATGGCATGGATACCGTCGGAGCCTGCGCCATTGACAGGCAGGGCTGCATTGCAGTGGCCGGCAGCACTGGCGGAATCATGCTCAAATACCCCGGGCGGATCGGTGATACACCGATGCCGGGTGCGGGCAGTTACGCCGGGTCCGCCGGTGCCGTGGCCTGTACCGGCCACGGGGAAGCCATCATGCGGGTCTGCCTGGCCAAGCACTGCTATGACCTGATGGAAAGTGGAATGCCGGTGCAGGAGGCAACGCAGCAGAGCATTGATTTCCTCGTGCAAAGGGTCAATGGATTTGCAGGCCTGATCGCCATCGACAGCAAAGGTAGTCGGGCCTGGTCCACCAGTACGCCGAACATCCCCGTCGGGATTCCCGAAGGGGTGGTAGACAGCAGCAGCGGGCAGAGTCCCGCCTGAGGCAGAGCATGAGCAAGATCCTTCTTATTCCGCTGGACAGCCGTCCCTCCAATGTGCAGTTTCCCTCACGCCTGGCTGATATCGGAGAATGCCAGGTACAGCTGCCGCCGAGGCAGATGCTCGGTGGTCTGCATCATGCAGCTGACGGACTCGAGCTGGCCCGCTACATTGCGGAGCATGCCAGTTCCTGCGATGCGGTTGTATTTTCCTGGGATGCCCTGCTTTACGGCGGCCTGATCCAGAGCCGCCAGCCCGAACGCGGATTCAACCAAGTTTCCTCCATTTCCGAAATCCTGCGCAAGGTGGACTGGAACCGGGTGCGGGGCTACTGCTACGGAACCGTCCCCCGGCTGGGCATATCCGTCTCCAGTGCGGATGAGTACGGGACACATGAATCAGTACGGGAATACTTCATCCTGGCGGAACAGACTGCCAACCAGCCGGCTTCAGATGCCCGCCTGGCTGAACTGCTGGACCAGCTGGGGGCTGCCAGGGCGGATGATCTGCTGCTGTGGCGCAAGCGCAATACGAGCAATCTGGCAGCCGCAATGAGTGCCTCCGCTGAGCTGGGACTGCGGCACATGCATGTCGCCATAGAGGACAACGCACGTGAGGGGCCACACCTGCGCGAAGAGCGCGAACTCAAGGAGCATTCCCTGGAACTGGCTGCGGGGGGGACCCGGACCAGTTTCTCGTTCTTTGATGGCGCGGATGAATGTGCCTGCATGCTGACTGCCAAGGCAGCGGCGGAACTCAGTGGCAACAAGCACAGCCAGCTGCAGCTGACTGTCCACCCCAAGGTGCCCGGAGCGGACCAGTACTTCGGCCTCTATGAATCCCGCAGTCTCGGCGATGGACTGATTGCCCTCTCAAAACTGCTGCACCTGGAGTACCTGTACGAGGATGCGCAATTGCACTGGCTGGTTATCCACGGGGTGCAGCCGCAGCCGGATTACTTCCTCACGCCGAAGCATAAGTACCGGGACAACCCCTTCTTGCTGCCCAAGCACATCGTTGGCAAGTCGCCACTGTTCATCACCGATCTGGCATATTGCAACGGGTCCAACCCGCTGATCAGCCAGCACATCGCCCGCCAGCCGGACTGCTGGATCAACGGACTCGTGGGCTTCAACACAAATTTCAATGCCCTCGGCGTCAGTGCGGCCACCCTGAAGATGATGCACCTCGGACAGAACAACCTGGCCGAGCGGCGCTTCCTGCTGGAAC
Source organism: Planctomycetales bacterium (assembly GCA_024645305.1). Taxonomy (GTDB): domain Bacteria; phylum 4484-113; class 4484-113; order 4484-113; family JAFGCY01; genus JAHEFU01. The sequence goes on along the minus strand of JAHEFU010000134.1, from coordinate 2,291 downwards.
GGCTGGCTGACGATGTCGTATACCAGTCCATGGGCCGCAGCCGGGTGATCAAGTACCTGATGAAGCAGGGGATTGACGTGCTGAGCTTCGGCGCGGCACACATGCTGCAGAAGCAGGAATGCCTCAACATCGCGAAACGCAGCTGGCTGGACTGGATTGAAGGCCCCGGTGAGCCGGTCTTGGAACGCTGCCGAATCAACGTCAAGGCGGCACATGCGCTGCAGTACAGCTTCCCATGGGACAGAACATTTGAGATTGAAGCCACGGCTCCCGAGGTTGTCACTTGACAAAGGTCCACGATCTGATTGACGTACTCGTTGTCGGAGCGGGCATGGCGGGTTGCAGTGCGGCGATTGCAGCGAAGCGCGAAGGCGCGCGGGTGCTGCTCGTGGAGAAGCACAACTATCCGGGCGGCAATGCCACGCGGGCGATGGTCGCCCCCTGGCAGAGCTACCACGCCTGCGTTGCCAATGCCGATGGCAGCATGCCGCGACAGGTGATCGGCGGGATCGCCCAGGAATTCGTGGATGATCTCGTGGGCATCGGTGCCAGTACCGGCCATATCGTTGATCCGATCGGCTTTGCCGGCAGCATCACTCCGGTTGACCCCGACCGCCTGAAGCTGTATCTCGTTGACAAACTTGAGCGCGAGGGAGTGAAGCTGGTACTCGGAGTGGAAGCTTCAGATGAAATGTTTGAGCAGGCCCGGCAGATTGTGGACGCCAGTGGTGATGCTTCCGCCACCCGTGCGCTGGGGGCTGCACACATTACTCCGGTTGATCCCCAGCCGATGACCTGGATGTTCACCATGGGCGGCGTGGACCTGCAGGCTGTGCGGCAGTACCAGCTGGAGCACCCTGATCAGTTCGTTCTGCATCCGGCCTTCGACAAACTGCCTGCCCAGCATGTGGCTGTCAGCGGATTCTTCGAGCTCGTCAAGGCTGCCACCGAGCGGGGAGAATGGACCCTGCCCCGCGATCGCCTGCTGTTCTTCAGCACACCGAATGCGCACGAGGTGCTGATCAACACCACCCGCATCCCGGCGGATCACCACTATCCCCATCAGGAGGGCCTGCGCCAGATTGAGGAACTCGTGCGCTTCATGCCTCAGCATGTGCCGGGGTTTGCAAATGCACGGCTCAGCCGGATAGCGGATGTGATTGGCCAGCGGGAGAGCTACCGGCTGGAGGGCAACACCCGCCTGAGAGTATCGGACATTACCAGCGGCTCCAGATTCGGGGATGCCATCGCCCGCGGTTGCTATCCAGTGGATATCCATGGCGCATCCAGTTCACTGCTGGAATCTGCGATAGTTGGCGGTCAGGGCTGGTATGACATACCTCTGGACGCGCTTATCTCAAGTGACCACCCCAAACTGCTTGCGGCGGGTCGCTGTATCAGTGCTGACAGGGAAGGATTCGCGTCCGCGCGGGTCCTGCCCATCGCCATGGCGACTGGACAGGCCGCTGGTATGGTTGCGGCCTGGCGGGCGCTTGGAAAGAAAGTTGATACTTCAGCTTGCCTTTCACATGTTTCGCTGGTATAAACTTCTGTCCCAATCGTGTGGGACTGATTAAATGAGATTTACGAATAGCGAAAATCTCCTGGGCAGGGTTGAAGCACTGGGTCACAGTCTCATGTCTTTTTAAGACGCATAGTACCCCAGCAAGATTTTCCGGTGGGTCGCAACGTTTTCGCAGCAGTGGAATGGGTTCCCTTGCGTGCGCGCGAATACTACTGTAATCCTGCTTCAGCAGGACGGAGGAGATGATTTGGCTAATCAGCGTGCTGTTACACAGAAAGTTATTCCGGGTGAGTACTACGACCAGATTCATGAGCTAATCCTCAAGAACGGTGTCATCACCCGTGAGGAACTCAATGAGATCATCACACAGAACGAGGACCTGACAGCGGACAAGGTTGAGCTGCTGCTTGACGAGCTCCAGGAAATGGGCGTCCAGATCGAGGAAGCTTCCAAGTCGGACGACGACACCGACGACTCCCGCCGGGACAACGGCGACTTCTTCACCAAGGAAGAAATTGAGGATGCGGACAACCTGCGCCTCGACGACTCGGTGAAGATGTACCTGAAAACCATCGGCCAGATTCCCCTGCTCACTCCCGAGGAGGAAGTCTACTGGGCCCATGAATACCATGACAACAAGAACAGCAACGATCCGGACAAGGTGCGTCGCGCCAGCCGGGCCAAGCAGAAGCTGATCGAGGCCAACCTGCGCCTCGTGGTCAGCATCGCCAAGAAATACCTGAACCGCGGCATGAGTTTCCTGGAC
>JAHEFU010000133.1 GCA_024645305.1 Planctomycetales bacterium | reverse complement strand
CGGCGAGCCTGACAAGGTACTGGTGCACGCTGAACCCGCTGCCGAGTTCAAGGAAATCAATGCCCCTGTGCGGCAGCCGGGCCAGTTCGGCTGCAGTCGGCTTGCCCGTGCCGATATCCAGCATCCGGTAGATCTGGCGACTGTCCGCAGCTATCACCAAGAGGGGCCGGAGCGCTGCGCGCCCAAGCAGGAAGCCAGTTTTCCCGGCTGCGGTGGGGCCTGTCAGGACATGGTATTCATACTTCATCTGCGCAGCGCTGATTCTAGCAAGGCTCTGGCTGGCGTGGTAACATTATCCCCCCACGGCCGCGTAGCTCAGGGGATAGAGCGTCAGCCTCCGGAGCTGAAAGTCGCAGGTTCGAATCCTGCCGCGGTCGGTTTTTTGGAGGTCCGGAGCCATCCGGACAAAGATTTAACCACAGAGGCACAGAGATCACAGAGATTTTTAGCTGGTTCAAAGTTACTTCACAGCAACTTCCCGCGCTTGCATCTGGATCGGCAAAATGTATCCCGCGGCTCTGAGGCATTCTTCCAGCGGTGTGCATTCGTAGCGGCCATCATAAATCCTTTTGTCAGCACTCGTGTAGCGACCTGACAAATTCATGATCTGATCAGAAAGCTCTTCCGGCAACCATTCAAACCCAAAGCGCCTGTGATCCGTAAAAGCATTGGGGAAGTAGTCCCTGTACTTCGTCAAACTCTCATGCTGTGAGCCGTAGCAGGCAATCAGAAGCACCGCGCGCTCGGATTCGAGTCTGTCCTCCTTGTCATAGTACGCTTCCCGTCCCATGACTGCCGTTATCTCTCCGAGATGCTCCCACTGGCTGAAGCGCACAAGCCTCGTCGGCTGGCCGGTGAATGGATTGACCGGCACCGCGCGGATATACCTCTGCTTTACAAGTTCCTCAAGATCCGACGGCATCCTGAAAGCGTGGTCGTCGCCATACTCCTTGAGAGCTCTTTCCAGCATGTACATGTTGTCAGCAACGATGTCATTGCGCGTGCGATTGGCATCGATGATCGCCAGGCGGCGAGCGTCCTGCATCTTCAGCACCAGCAGGTATCCGCAGTAAATTAGAGCCACAGCCCAGACGAGTCCGAAGAGCATGAGCAAATCCCGCTTGGTGAATGCGAAGCGTCCCACAGTGATTGGATGCCGGGGCAGCCGTGGAAGTTACAGGGGAGTGGGAACTCACGGCTGCATCCTGCCTGCGGCGGGATGCACATCGAATCTCGAGATATTGTCAGTCCTCCATCCTGGCTTCCGCAACGACAGGATACCGAAGTAAACTTCGTGCTCTTGCCTTAGAAACTTCGTGTCCTCTGTGTTCTTTGTGGTTATATTCCTTTTTTCAGTTGTCCGGATGGCTCCGGACCTCCTGGTTTGTGATCAGCCGGGCGCTGCGGTTCCATGTCAGGTAGTACCAGCACCACTGGAAGAGCACCAGCACGCGGTTGTCATAGGCCACGAGGTACATCAGGTGGATGAACAGCCAGGCCAGCCAGCCGGGCATGCCGGACAGCTGCAGGTGTCCGAGATCAGCCACGGCACTGGCCCGGCCGATCGTTGCCATGCTGCCCTTGTCATGGTAGCGGAAGCGGCGGCCGGAGGCCGGCTGGCCCTGCAGCCGATCCCGGATGATGCGTCCCACGAAGGCCGCCTGCTGCATCGCCACCTGGGCCACCCCCGGCAGGGGTTCTGCACCGCCACCGCAGTGACTGGCAACATCCCCGATCACGAAGATCTCCGGATGGCCCGCAATGCTGCAGTCCTCCTCGACGATGACGCGGCCACCACTGTCCAGCTCACAGCCCGTGGCCTGCCGCAGGGCCGCACTGAGGGGCGCGGCCTGCACTCCCGCGGCCCAGAGGACCGTCGCTGATTCGATCAGGCTGTCAGCGTCGTTGTCAGAATGGCGCACTGTGGCTCCCCGCTCACTGACTTCCACGACCTGGTAGCCGAGCAGCACTTCAGCGCCCAGCTTTTCGAGTGAGCGCTGGGCCCTGGCGGCCAGTGCGGCGGGATAGCCCTCGAGGATCCGCTCCCCACCCTGCACCAGCAGGATGCGGGCATCGGAGGGGTTGATCGTGCGGAACTCCCGCCTGAGGGTGTGATTGGCAATTTCCGCGATGGCCCCGGCCAGCTCCACGCCGGTGGGACCGCCACCCACCACGATGAATGTCAGCAGGCGCCGGATGCGGTCCGGCACCTGTTCCAGCTCAGCCTGCTCAAAGGCCGAAAGGATGCGGGCGCGGATCATTGTGGCGTCCTCCACCGTCTTGAGGCCCGGCGCATGTTCCTCCCAGTCATCGTTGCCGAAATAGCTATTCACGGAACCGGGCGCGAGGATCAGGCTGTCATACTCGAGTGCGCCTTCCCGCAGATTCAGGCGCCTGCGCACGGCATCCACGGAAATGACCTCGCCCAGCAGCGTGCGACAGTTACGCTGGCGCTCGAGGATGCTGCGCACCGGGGCGGCGATGTTCGCCGGGGACAGCACGCCCGTAGCCACCTGGTACAGCAGGGGCTGGAAGAGGTGGAAGTTGCGGCGGTCCACGATGGTCAGGTCGATGTCCGCCCGGCGCAGAGCCTTCGCAGCATATAACCCGCCGAAGCCCGCACCCACGATCACGACTCTGTGTTTTGCCTTTTGCATGACGCTGTACTATATCGTGAATGATTTCACGTTATTTCAAATGAGACTGTGTTTCATCAGCCTGGCGGCAACTGCGGGTCCAGGCAGAAAAGTTCGAAGTTGCTTTCCACGAACAGGTGGCCGCGACCGTCCACAGATGGCGCACTGTTGAGCATCCCCAGCTTGTCGAATTCCCAGACCAGCTGGCCCTGGCTGTCAAAGGCGTACAGGCTGCCACCCCGAACGCTGCCAAACACATTACCTGCTGCATCGGAACAGATCAGCTGGGCCTGACCGGTGGGCTGGCTGCGCCACAGAAGCTTCCCTGCATTGTCATAGGCGCTGATCCGCCCATCGGGATGGGCCACTACACAGCCGTTGCCCGGCAGGGCATCCACCATGCGGTCCACAGTGAACTGGTTGATGTTACCGGCGCCGTCCAGCCTGCCGCGACCGGGGGAGTATTCCGGGAAGTCGGCCCGCCACAGGAGCTTGCCGGTGGTGTCAAAACAGCGCAGGGCCAGGGGGAAGTCATAGAGGGCCAGGCTGCCGTCCGGCAGTTCCAGGGTGGAGGAGTAAAAGCCCATCAGTTCCTCTGAACGCCAGACCAGATTGCCATCGAGGTCGGCCACACAGAGGTATCCCTCGCGGTCGAGATAGACCAGCTGCTGGGAGACGTAGGCCGCGAAACCGGTCAGGCGCACGGCATCCAGCTGCCGGTACCAGAGCATCTCGCCGTTCCGGCGGACCGCCATCACTGAACCGTCACTCATGATCAGGAATATCCGGTCCGTGGCGATTGCCGTGCTGATCAGCTCCAGGCCGGCGGGCAGGCGGGTCTCCCACTGCAGTTCACCGGCGCTATTGCGGCAGCTCAGGGCATCCGCGGGCGGTGCGAGGGAGCCGGACGCGGTATAACCCCCGCGCAGCATATAGAACACCTGCCCGTCCGGGGAGGCGAACCAGATCAGGCCGTTGCCATACATCTGGGGGTCGGTGACGGAATGCAGCACGCTGCCCGTGCGGGTATCCACCCAGTCCAGCGCATTGGCGGAGGAGCAGACCAGGATGTCGTCGCCGATGTAGTCCGCTGTCAGGTCGCGGGCCGTTCCCAGGTGGTAAGTCCAGACCACCTGCGGACTCAGCTCAGTGCCGGAGCTGCTGCCATGCCGGTTGCAGGCTGCGCAGAGCAGCGCCAGCAGGGACAGGACAAGCAGTCTGGGGCACAGCCGGGCCACACCTTCATCTTACAGGCAATCTAGAACTCAAGCAGGCCCGTGTTCACTTTCAGCCAGTCCCGCCAGCGCCGCCAGCCGCGGCAGTGGCTTTCCACCAGTTGCCAGAAACGCGGGCTGTGGTTGAGGTGCACGAGGTGGCAGAGCTCGTGGATGATCACGTAGTCAATGACCTCGGGGCGGCAGAGCAGCAGGCGGCGGTTGAGGCAGATGGCGCCGGTATGGCTGCAGGAACCCCAGCGGCTGCGATAGTCCTTGAGCGTCAGGGCACTGCCGTTGAGTCCGGTCAGCCTGTTCATCTCGTCCAGTCGACCGCGCAGGTAGGGCAGTCCGACACTGTCGATCAGGCGGTCCAGCCCGAGACGGATGCAGTGTTCCTGCATCTCCAGGGAGGCATTCTCCGGGGCGGGCAGCAGCAGACCGTCATCCTCTGTCAGCTGGGGCTCGATGCCGGGCTGCAGCTCGATGCGATGCGGCCGGCCCAGCCAGGGCAGCACCCCACTCTGCTCCAGACGGATCTCCAGCCGGCCGTGCTCGCGGGAGAGCATCTCATTCTGGCTGCGCAGGATCCACTGGGCACGCTCCACGACGAAGCGGTGCCCCTCCACCTCGGAGACATGGGCCGGCAGGCGCAGGATCACACGGCGGTCGTGGCGGACCTCCAGGGAAATGCTGCGACGCCGGCTGCTGCGCACGATTTCGTAGTCAGGCAGTTCGATGTCACATTCTAGCCCGCCGTCGGCAGCGGTGATAATGAACGGCATGGAATGCTGGGGAATCGGCCCGTTCGAGAACGAAGCGGCACTGCGCTGGCTGGAGCAGCTCAGCGCGGGGGCGAGCCATCCTGATGCGGTTGTCAATGAGATCCTTGCAGAGCGGGGCAGCCTACCGCTGGAACTGGCAATCCAGGGGGTCTGCAGCACGACCATCGCCGCCAATACAGTGCTGCGCAACCGGCGGATCAACATGCCCCGGGCCGCCTGGCAATGGATCGACGCTGCGGGTTTCGACTGCACCAGCGTGCCGCGCAATGTCTACCGGGCTGCCCTGCTGAAGCTGGCGGAGGACAGTGCACTGGAAAAGCGTTGGCAGGCCAGCCCGTATTATGCGGACTGGCGGCGCGTGCTGGTACGCATCGAGCAGCGCTTCACGCCCATGCCGCACCTGAAGTTCATCCTGCCGGATTATGCGAACGAGCGGGAGCCCTTCTGGTACTGGCGGATCCGCCAGCCGGCAATATACCGGCAACTGCTGCGCGGAGAGTATGGGATTGACCAGCGGGCCCATGAGAGGCTGCGCATCGAACTGCAGTGCGGGGAGGCGGAGTTCAGTGAGGCGGCGATCCATGCCGCGGCCCAGATTGGCAACCGCCAGCTGCAGCTCAATGGACTGGGCCGCCTGGAAAGCGCGGATGCCCAGCGGGGCAGCATCTTCCTGCGAACGCACCGCGGGATGCAGCGGGAGGCCCTGCGCCTGCTGACGGCCTGCCTGCGGCGCTGTGGCCTGCCGCGGGACAGCGTGTTCTTCCATGCCAACCCGCAGCGCAGCGGGCCCTACAACCTGGCCCGGCGCCTGTACCCCCAGCGCCTGCGACGCGGCGAGGGGGTGTCAGGCACCTGCCTGACGAAACTCCTCGCCAGCCTGCGCTTCCAGCAGCCGGGAAACATCTTCTGCTACCAGGCCGTGCCCGGTTTCTGGCATTACGGTCGGGTACTCGCGATTGATGCTGACGTGGGGGTCGGCCCGGACTGCCTGCTGTTGCACTTCTACCGCGAAAGCAGCGTGGCCATGACGAAGCTGCCGGATTTCGATCTCAGCAGCCTGCTGACAGTCCCTGTCGTAACCGACCGCAATCCCTGGGCGTTCGGGATGTTCCAGACGATTGACAAAATCAGTCTGACGGTGGAGGAGCAGGCAGCGGTGGGCGGAGGCACGCGTAAGCCTCGGCGCCTGGAAGATCTCGGCCGCCACGGCCAGCCGGTCGCAGAAGCTGGCGCGGCTACGGATGCGGTTATGGATCCCAGCCTGCTGGCAACACAGTTCAGCAAGTATCTCGAGATTGACGAGCTGCTCTGCCAGGCGCATGACATCCCGTTGTCACCGCTGGAACTGGAGGAATAGTAGTCAGTGGGCAGAAGCAGAAGCAGAAGCAGTAGCAGTAGCAGGAGCAGAAGCAGTGGGCAGTAGCAGAAGCAGTAGCAGAAGCAGAAGCAGAAGCAGTAGCAGCGGTGCCCCACAAATCGCATACCGCTAACCGCATCCCCCTCCCCCTGCCCCTTCCTACAGTTGCCCGGCTTACGCCGGGCCTCCTCGCCGCCCGGCACCTGTAACAATTCCACCGGCAGGATGATCTTAGTGTCATGAGGGAGTGGACAAGTACACAGCGGATTGTCTGGTTGAGCATCGCCGGCTGGCTGCTGTTCGTGCTGCTCTCCCCCTGGGCCATCTACCTGTATGTGCTGGCTCAGCCCTATGCCGCGCAGATGTGGCAACACAAGGTGGAGTTCTCCTTCTTCGGTTACCACTACGTGGTCATCCTGCTGATCTCCGCCCCGCTGGGCCTGCTGCTGGCCAGCCTGCCCCAGAGCGGGCAGCCCGGTTTCCGCGGCCGCACTCAGCTGCTGCTGGGCCTGCTCATGCTGCATGTGTTCTTCCCCACGGTGTACGTGTTCTTCGGCTCGCAGTACAACCTGGCGATCCTCCTGACCTGCCTGATTGACAACCTGCTGCTGTGGGCCCTGACAATCACGTTCTGGCATCTGGTCACTGACAGGGTCTGGGCCGCGCTGAAAACTGCCAAGGACGGCATCAAAATCCAGCAACCATGAAGCGCTGGACGAGTATGCAGAGGATCGGCTGGCTTTTGCCACTTGTCTGGGGCATCGTGCTGTTGAATTCGTTCTGGATTGTAAGCCTCCTCAATCCTGCTCCTTATTTCAGATGGCAACAGTGGATCCATCCTGACTACAACATGGCAGACTATCGGGAAGTTCTGGTTTTCAACCTTCCTTTCTGGTTCATGCTGCTATGCCTGCTGCGTATGTCAGTTGACAGCAATATCAAGCGCTGGGGCATGCGCAGTGCACTGGTACTACTCAACATCATGTTCCTGATGTGGATCTGCGCCATTCCCTACCACATCCCACCCGGCTGTTCCCTGTCTTTATTGGTTGAACTCTGCATGCTGTGGTTGCTGACACTTGCGTTCTGGAGCTACGGAAAGGGCATTTAATTTCATGCGAGTTGAATAATCGCGTGCCTGCGAGCTGAATGCTCGCGCTCCAATGAGACCAGGCTGAATGCCCGCGCTCCCATTTCCTGGCTTGCGCCATGCATCCTGTGGCGCAGCTGCACCACTCCTCCTTTGTGCGACACAAGTGTCGCACCTCCCTTAGAATACTCTCCATGGAACTGCTGTCCACGCGGATCAATCACAACTCGGATGAATACAAGGCCAATGCCGCGGCCAACCTGGCGCTGGAAGCCACGCTTGATGAGCGCCTGGCGTTGGTCAAGGAGGGCGGCGGGGAGAAATACCGCCAGCGCCACGAAAGCCAGGGCAAACTCTTCGTGCGCGAGCGCCTGGCCCTGCTGCTGGACCCCGGCACGGCCTGGCTGGAACTCTCCACGCTGGCCGCCTGGGAGATGTATGAGACCTGGCTGCCCAGTGCGGGGATCGTGACCGGCATCGGGGTGATCAGCGGCGTGACCTGTGTGGTGGTTGCCAACGACGCCACGGTCAAGGGCGGGACCTACCACCCGCTGACGGTCAAGAAGCACCTGCGCGCCCAGGAGATCGCCCTGGAGAACCACCTGCCCTGCGTCTACCTCGTGGACAGCGGCGGGGCCTTCCTGCCGCTGCAGAGCGAGGTCTTTCCGGACCATGACGACTTCGGGCGGATCTTCTTCAACCAGGCGCAGCTCAGCGCCCGCAACATCCCGCAGATAAGCGCCGTGCTCGGCAGTTGCACCGCCGGGGGAGCCTATGTCCCGGCAATGAGCGACGA
>JAHEFU010000132.1 GCA_024645305.1 Planctomycetales bacterium | reverse complement strand
AACTTCTTCTTCTGGCTGTTCACGGCGGGCGTGATCGGCGGCGGCATCGGCTGCGTGACGATGCGCAATGTGTTCCACAGCGCCCTGATGCTGATCCTCTCGCTGTTCGGCGTGGCGGGGTACTTCATCCTGCTCAACGCTGAATTCCTGGCGATGGTGCAGGTGATCATCTACATCGGCGGCATCATGGTGCTGTTCCTGTTCGGCATCATGGTCAGCCAGAACATCATCGGCACGGAACTCAGGCAGAATACCGACCTCAGCCCCTGGGCCGCGGGCCTGTGCACGCTGCTGTTCCTGTTCATGGCCTTCATCGGCATGTTCATGCGCGTGCCTGACAACACGGACTACCCGCCCGGCGCGGCGGTGCTGACAAGCAATACCCAGGCCATCGGCTGGTCCCTGATGGCGACATACACACTTCCCTTCGAAGTGGCCAGCGTGCTCCTGCTCATGGCGATGCTCGGCGCGATCCTGCTGGTGAGGAAGGACTGATGCTGCTGCTGATCCTCCAACAGGCCAGCCCGGACGATCTCGTCGCCAGCCAGATGGCGCCGATCATCCAGGCCGTGGAACTGGTCTTCCGCCAGTGGTTCGCCTCCAGCGGTGAGTCACCGATGCACTGGTTCACGAACGTCGATTACCACCAGTACTTCATCATCAGCTCCTTCATCTTCTGCCTGGGGCTGTACGGAGTGGTGGCCCGGCGCAATGCGATCGGAATGCTGCTGTCCCTGGAGCTGATGCTCAACGCCGTCAACATCAACATGAGCGCCTTCAACGCCTGGTACGGTCCGAAGATCACGCTGGCCTCGTTCACCGGGGAGGAATCCGTGATGACGAACATGGGCCAGGTGTTCTCGATCTTCACGATCATCGTGGCTGCGGCCGAGGCCGCCATCGGCCTGGCGATCATCATCGCCTACTACCGCATGAAGAAAACCATCATGCTGGACAGTGCAAACCTGATGAAGGAATGACAACGCATTGACAAATGAACTGAACAGACGGGAGGTGCGGATTGCCGGGTCAGGCCACTGAGCTGCTGCTGATCGCGCTCCTGCCGCTGCTGGCCGCCATGGGCGGACTGCTGCTGCGCCGCCTGCCGCCGCTGCTGCACGCCCTGCTGGGCGCCGGTTCCCTCGCCGGTTCCGCCGTGCTGGCGGTCATCGTGAATTCCCGCTTCAGCGAGGAGAGTTCACGGGCGGTCTGGAGCGTGCCCTGGATCAACGGCTGGGAGACAAGCACCCGCAGCATGCCACCGATCCCGCTGGCCCTGCAGGTGGACTACACGCAGATCCTGTTCATCCTGACAACCTGCCTGATCGGCATCGGCGTGCTGCTGTACGCCATCCGGGAACGCCGCGACGATCCCTTTGCCGGGATCTTCCATGCCCTGCTGACCTTCTTCTGCGGTTCCATGCTGCTGTTCCTCGTGAGTGACACGCTGCTGCTCATGTACATCGCCTGGGAGCTGATGGGTCTGGCCGGTTACCTGCTGATCCGCCACAAGGGCACGCCCGAGGCCAACCGCGCCGCCCGCCAGGCTTTCTGGACTACCCGGGCCACGGACTTCGGCCTGCTGTTCGCGATCTTCATCTTCATGTTCGGCTTCGGCAAGTACGGCGTGCACATGGTGCAGCTCAGCCAGATCAGCATCGGCTGGCTCTCCCGCAACGTCCCGGACATGCTGTACGCGGTCAACTGGATGCTGGTTGCCAGCATCCTCGTGTTGCTGGCCGTGGTCGGCAAGGCGGCCCTGCTGCCGCTGTCATTCTGGCTGCCGGATGCAATGGTCGCCCCGGCACCGGTCAGTGCCCTGCTGCACAGCGCCACGCTGGTGGCTGCCGGACCGCTGCTGGTCAGCCGGCTGATGTTCGGCGTGACCCTGCTGCCGATCGACTCGCGCGGCCAGGATGTCAACTGGTTCATCTCCCCGCTGATCATCGCCCTGTTCGTGGGTGGCCTGACGATGCTTGTCGGTGCCGTCTGCGCCGCCTGCCAGCGGCAACCCAAGCGCCTGCTGGCCTGGAGCACCGTCAGCCAGCTCGGGCTGTGCATCCTCGGCAGTGCCGCGCTGGCCAGTGAGGCAGCGCGCTTCCAGCTGCTGTCCCATGCCTGGTTCAAGGCTGCCCTGTTCCTTGCCGTCGGCATCATCGTGGCCCGCTGGCATGAACGCCGGGCGGCCCAGGCTGGCGACAGCGCGCATGCCGAGCCGGAGTTCGCGCAGCTGCAGGCTGAGCCGGATGCCCAGCCACTGCTGTACTGGCTGGGACTGCTGCCGGCGGCCCTGAGCCTTGCGGGCATTGTCGGACTGGCGGGATACTTCGGCAAGGACCAGATCCTCGCCGCCCTGCTGCAGCGCAGCGGCCAGGAATATGGCAACAAGCTCTTCGTGGATGCCCTGCCGGGCATGCCCGGCTACTGGCAGGCCGGGGCCTGGATGCTGCTGTTCTCGATCCCCTTCACGGCGGTCTACTGCGGACGCCTGCTGGCCGGACTGCGGGCCAGCCGCAGTGCCCCGCCGGTGCAGCCTACGGCCGGGCCGGAAGCTCCCGCTGCCACGGGCTGGAACCTGGCAACGACGGTCACGGTGATCCTGTCCCTTGTAGGCAGCATCGGCCTGGCGATCTTCTGGTCGGGCTACCGGCAGTACTTCGAGGGCCGCAGCAACCAGCTGGCCTGGGGTGCCGACTTCGACCTGCTGACAACCGGGCTGGCCCTGTTGCTGATCCTCGTCGGCGGGGCTGCCGGAGTACTGAGCATGTCGCCCCGCGGCCTGGCCGCCCCCACACCGCTGCTCACGGGCCTGGCCACGGTCTTCCGCGAAGGCCTTTACCTGAAACAGATAATCACCGGCTTCGTCGCCGGCTTCGGCGAGTTCCTGGCAATCCTCGCCGGGATTGCCGACATCCGCCTGATCGACTGGCTGGGCATGCGCTGCGGGTCCACCGGCCGCGCCCTGGCCGGGACCGCCGCCTGGCTGGACATCCACTTCGTGGACGGCATCCGCTGGTGGAGCTGTGAGATCTGGTGGATCATGAAACGCGTCCACGGCCGCTACTGGCAGAACGGGCAGATCCAGAACTACATGTTCATCCTGCTGCTCGGAGCGGTGCTGCTCTGCCTTGTGGTGGCCTTCCCGCTCAACGAGGCACTGGGCCGCATCCTCGGGAGGTACAACTAGTTGGAACAGACACAGAGTTTCATCAGCTTCATCACCTGGCTGAGCAACCCCATCACGCAGATGATGGTTGCCCCGCTCGTGGGCTGCCTGGTCATCTGCCTGATCCCGAAGAAGCAGGTCCGGGCCATGAAGATCACGGCCCTCGTATTCGCGCTCATCAGCCTGCTGTTCGGTGTACTGCTGCTCACCGGCCTGCCCGAGAGTGTTGTCAACTGGCAGCCCTACCTCGGTTACGACACTGCGGAGAACGTGCAGAACCTGCGTCCGATGGGGCAGTATGAGCGCTTCCAGCCGGCCTTCCCCGGCTTCCAGTACCGCCAGGACCTGGAGTGGATGTCCATCGGCATCGGCGAAAGCCGCAGTTTCAGCGTGCATTACGACGTCGGCATTGACGGCCTGTCACTGCCGCTGGTGCTGCTGACCTGCCTGCTTCTGCCGCTGGTCATCATCTGGGGCTGGCACCGCACGGAGCGCATGAAGGAGTACCTCGGGCTGACCCTGTTCATGCAGGTCGGCCTGATCGGTTCCTTCGTGGCCCTGGACTATGTCCTGCTTTACCTCTTCTGGGAATGGATGCTGATCCCGATGTATATCCTGATCGGCGGCTGGGCCAAAGACCGCGAGAAGGGAGCGCGCGCCGGCATCAAGTTCTTCGTGTACACAATGGTCGGCTCCGTGTTCCTGCTGATTTCGCTGATCATCACAAAGGTGATCTCCGCGGGCGTCTACACATTCCAGATACCGCAACTGGCGGCCTTCATGCTTGATGAGGGCTACACCTATGGCAATTACGGGCTGCGCCTGCTGATTTTCATCGGCTTCCTGCTGGCCTTCGCCGTCAAGGCGCCAATGTTCCCGCTGCACACCTGGCTGCCGCCCGCGCATACCCAGGCCCCGGCGGAAATGTCGGTGATCCTCGCCGCGGTGATGCTCAAGAGCGGGACCTACGCCTTCCTGCGGATCCTCTACTGGACATTCCCGGACATCGGCTACTCCATGGGGCCGGTGCTGGCAACGCTCGCCGTCGTCGGCATCATCTGGGGCGCGGCCATCACGTTGGTGCAGACCGACATCAAGCGCATGATCGCCTACAGTTCAATCAGCCACATGGGCTTCATCATCCTCGGTGCGGCGGCGATGAATCCGCTGGCAACCACCGGGGCGATCTACCACATGGTGGGCCACGGTGTGATCATCACCACGCTGTTCCTGCTGGCGGATGCCATCGAGCGCCGCTACGGCACGCGCGACATCCACGAAATCATCGGACTTGGCAACGCTGCCCCCTTCATCGCGGGCATGCTGGCGCTGTCAGCATTCGCCGGGATGGGGTTCCCCGCCCTGGCCGGATTCTGGGGTGAGCTGTACAGCCTGATGGGTGCCTTCGAGAACGGACCCGGCTGGCAGACCGTGCTGGTCGGCAGCATGGACGGCAGCCGCTACCTGCAGATCCTTGCCGCGGTGGCGGTCATCGGCGTACTGACGAGCGCGGTGTACATGATCAGCCTGCTGCAGCGCGTGCTGCCCGGCGTGGCCCCCGAAGCCGCGAAGCTCAAGCTGCGCAGCACTGAAGTGATCGTGCTGTTGCCGCTCGGAGCACTGATCGTATTCCTCGGGGTCTATCCGAATGCCCTCGTGAGCATGACTGCCGGTTACTCCGCCATGCTGGACGCGATCCACTCCTCCGGCCGCTTCTAGGCCCGGGGCGTCCCGGCATCGTTGCCAGCTTAAGCCTGCCTGCGGCCCACGCGGCTCTCCGTGCCGTCCATGATGCGGCGCAGGTTGCTGCGGTGTGTCCACAGCACGAGCAGGGCCACGGGGATGCCGAAGGCCATGAAGGGCCGCAGCCCGGGAATGGCAACCGTCATCACGCCGACCGAGAGGGCGGCGAGGATGCTGCCCACACTGACCATCCGTGTGAAGGCCAGGGCTGCGAGGAAGATTCCCAGCGGGAGCAGGGCCCAGAGCTGGAACAGGGCGATCAGCACGCCGAGGCTCGTGGCCACGCCCTTGCCGCCGCGGAATTTCAGCCATGGCGTAAATGTATGTCCGAGGATTGCGGCGATGCCCGTGATGAGCAGGAGCCAGCTGCGCCCTGGAACCGTCAGGCCCGCTGGATTGACCCGGGCCATCAGCGCAGCGGCGAACAGGACAGGCAGCAGGCCCTTGGCCACGTCCAGGATGAGTACCGTCAGGCCCTGTTTCCAGCCCATCACACGCCAGACATTCGTCATGCCGATATTGCCGCTGCCATGGCTGCGGATGTCCATTCCCCCGAGCCGCGCCACGATCCAGCCGAAGGGCAGGGAGCCGCTCAGGAACCCTATCAGCGCCAGCACTGTCAAGTAATAAAGGGGCACGCGGGCAGTATACTCGGTGCTGGCGGCGGCAGGCCGCCCGGAGTCAGTTGCACGATGTCATGGAATCCGTTCAAGCGCAGGGATGAGGAGCTTGCAGAGCAGGGCACTGAGCGCCCCGCCGCGCCGCTGGCGATGCAGGCCGGCGAGGATGACCCCACCGATCCGCTGATCAACACCGCAGTCTTTGCGGAGCGGTCGGAAGTCCTGCGCCAGTGGCCCGGGGCCAGCCTGGAGCGGATCAGCATCGGAAGCGGAGCTGCCACCACTGACAGTTTCCTCAGGCTCGCCGTTGAACAGGAAGGTGCGCTCAGCCGCGCCCTGCCGCAGCTGCTGACGCGGGGCGGACCCCTGTTCGGCCTGCGTGACCTGCTGGCGGATGCCAGCTGTGCCCTGGCAGCCTCACTGGAAGACACGGCCCACGGCCTGGAGAGTCTGCGTGAGCAGCTGGCCGGGGGGCAGGCGGTGCTGCGTCCGCTGGACCTGCTACTGGCCGTGCATGATCTGGCAGCCGGGCTCGAGCAGGCCCGCGAACACGGCCTCGGCTGGCCGGTGGATGCCAGGTCCCTCGGCTTTGTGAAACTCGGGGAGGAGCGCCCCGGCCTGGGTCGCTGGCAACTGCGCTTCACGGGCTTTGGTGATCTCCGGGAGGGCCACGCGACGGATGCCCAGGAACTGATCACCCTGCTGCGTCCCCTGCTGGATGATATGTTCAGTGCAGCCGGCAGCGACCTGTTGCCAGCCGCGCTGCACAGGGCACCGCTGCAGGCCATGCTTGACAGGCTGCAAAATGACAACACACTGGATCTGGCCCGCCTGCGAGATGCAATTGCCTCGGCCCTGGGCGGCATGCAGTTCAGGGGCCATGGCCTGACGGATACCGGCATGAAGCGCCAGCACAATGAGGATGCCTGGTGCATCGCCGACGTGCGGCAGCAGGCGGCCGTCGGTTCGCATTTCCTGCTGGCGGCCGTGGCGGACGGGATGGGCGGCCATGAAAGCGGGGAGATCGCCAGTTCGCTGGCCCTGGCCATGCTGCGCCAGCAGCTGCAGGCGGCCCTCACGGCTCCCAGCACGCGTGGCCTGGATCCGACCCCCCTGCCGGCTCAGCTGGCAACGCTGGTCCCAGGCATCAACCGCGCCCTCAGTGATCGCTCGGCGATGGACGCTTCACTCACGGGGATGGGCACCACCCTCTGCGGCTTCGCCCTGGTCAGTGCCAGCAGCACACTCAGCGAGGGCGGGCAGCGCAGTGCGGCGATCTTCAATGTGGGGGACAGCCGCTGCTACCTCATCGGGCCAGGCAGCCTGCGACGCTTGAGCAGTGATCACAGCTTCGTGCAGGAGCTGGTTGACAGAGGCGAGGTCACGGAGGAACAGGCCTTTGACCATCCGCGCAAGAACGTGATCACGCGCTGCCTCGGTGGCGATGGCCAGGACATCACGGCAGATGTCTGGCCCTTCCAGCCCGGACCATGCGAACGGATTCTCGTCTGCAGCGATGGCCTGACGGACGCCCTGCGGGACACGGAGATCCGGCAGGTACTGGCTGACAGTGCGGCGGAGGAACTGCCAGCGGTTGCGCAGCGGCTGGTGGATGCGGCCAATGCCGCGGGCGGTCCGGACAACATCACCGTGCTGCTGCTGGAGTGCCTGTTGTGAGCAGTCCCCAGCCAGCCTGCAGGCCCGGCCCGGGCGGATGGACTATACTGGTCTGATGCAGGTCATCAGGCATTTGCTGCTTTACGTCCTGATCGCGGTCGTGGTTGCCGGGATTTTCAACGGCTGCTGGTACCTGTTCTTCAGCAACTGGCGCCACGTTCTCTAGGGTCAGCCGGAACAGCAGCCGAGGGCACGGAGCCGCCGCTCCCGGTGTCATAATGCACAGCCGGGCCTGACCCCTTGGAGTGAACCCATGCAATTGCGGATCCTTGCCAGCAGCCTGCTGCTTGTTGCCATTCTCACCAGCTTCGCATCCGCGGACTGGCAGTACCGTGCGCCGGAGGACATCGATCCACTGGCCGGCGATGTGCTGGAGGTCCTCGCCACGCCGCGGGCTGAGCATGTGCTTGAGGGTCTGCAGCTCGAGGCGGACGGCCTGTTTGAACAGGCAGCTGCCAGCTATATCGCCGCTCTGCAGTCTGACAACGGGGACTACGAGGTCCTGCTGCGCCTCGCCGGCTGCTACGGCCAGCTCGGTGAAGCCAGCCTGGCGGCGGAGGCCCTGCGTCTGGCCCAGGCCGCCGGCCTGCGCAACGTGTCCTGGCGGATCGCGGATCCGTGCTTTGACAACGTGCGCGACACATACAGCTTTGCGATGGTCGCTGATGTGCTGCGCAGCCGCGAACAGCGCTACCGCGAGCAGATGGGAGAGGTCCTGAATGTGCCGATGCAGTCCATGGGCCGCGTGCGCTACTTCCTGCCGGACGGCTA
>JAHEFU010000131.1 GCA_024645305.1 Planctomycetales bacterium | reverse complement strand
TGGATCTGTCCTTTCTGTGGTGACGCAGATGGTCTGTATAGCGACGGCGATGCAGCGGAAGATCTCATTAATTGGCAACCCGACGGGGAGTACAAATGGACCCGCACTTGCAATTGCGGTCGGTGTCTCAGATCCGTTCGACTTCACTACACCCAAGGAATACTCACCCCTCCGGCCCCTGTGGAATAAACAGAAGGAGGAACAGCGGATCCCACCAATTCCTAGCCAGCAGCCAGGCGCTGCCAGGAAAGCAGGATCACTTCAGTAAAGCGAGGAATTCAAGGTTGAACGATTCTGCAATCAGCTGGTCGGTCTCGACTGGGAAGATGTAGAGCCGTTCACTCTCAGGCAGTTTCTTGATCCGCTCGATTTCCTTCAATGCATCCTTGGAGAAGTCCCAGCCGATGAAGAATCCTGCTTTTCGCCCATCACGGCGCAGGGCGGTTTCAAATTTGTCGATGTCAGGACGGCCAACCTGTTTGGTGTTCTTTA
Organism: Planctomycetales bacterium; assembly: GCA_024645305.1. Taxonomy (GTDB): domain Bacteria; phylum 4484-113; class 4484-113; order 4484-113; family JAFGCY01; genus JAHEFU01. Next base: position 7,486 of record JAHEFU010000131.1, on the reverse strand, counting down.
CCTGTATGGGAAGGTAAGGCTGCTTTTCACCGAACAGGGTTTCGCCCTCTTTATGCGGCAGGCTGACCTTGTCAGCAAGATACATGCGGCCATCCAGCCCAAGGTCGCCGACTTTCTTCAGGTTCGTTTTCGCAAACACCTGATGTCCCTGAATCTGGAGCACCTGACCAAGCTGAAGGACGGCCCAGTTTTCGAACTCGAAGCCCGGCAGAGCCCGCAATTGCTCACGATCTCGTGGCAGATTACTGAATCGGTACAGCGGCTGCTCGCTATTCCAGGCATTGGCGACTTCTTCAGCACTTAGCAGCGGCGGCGCTTGCTTGACTTTGCAAACATCTTCAAGGCGTTGACCCATTACATTGCAACTTGTTGGCGAAATGTCAATGCCTAACCAGCGCCGACCTAGCTGTTGCGCCGCAACAAGCGCAGTTCCACATCCGCAGAACGCATCGAGCACGATATCGCCGGGATTGCTGCTAGTGTTGATTATTCTATCAAGTAAAGCTAAGGGCTTCTGGGTTGGATAGCCAAGTCGTTCTTTGGACTGAGATTGTACAGGAAGAATATCATTCCAAATGCTATCAACAGCAAGTCCCTTAGATTCATCCAAGTACAGTTTCTGAGCTGGCACAGTCCCTTCTTTCTTTTGTACAATTCTACCGTCTTTGTGAGCTTTAAGCATTCTGTCCTTTGTCCATCGCCACACTCTTGTAACCCCCAAGAATTCATATGTGAGATTTGGTCTGTTCTGATTAGGATTTATTAGACTAGCCAACCTGTATCGTCTACCGGTTCCATGTTCTATCAATTTATAGTATCTGCCAATTTGTTCCATAGACTCTTCATCTGATCTGAACTGAGAATTCCATGTGTAATCATCACCAACAGTGTATAAGAACACAGTATCATGATTATTTGGCATTCTTTTGGTTGCTAACCCTTTTGGGTGACTTCTACGCCAAACAATCTCAGTTTGGAAATTGTTGAACCCAAAAATCTCATCAAGCATGATTTTGATGTAGTGGCTGGCGTGCCAGTCGCAGTGGTAATAGAAGCTGCCGGTTTTCTTGAGTACACGATAAAGCTGCTCCACACGGGGGCGCATGTAGTCGATATAAGCCATCGCATCGCCAAAGCGGTCGTCAAAGGCTCGCTGCTCCTGGGTGTCCCCCCAGAAGACTTCGTAGTTTCGGTTGCTGTTGAAGGGCGGGTCGATGTAGATCAGGTCCACGCAGTTGTCGGGGAAGCTGTCGAGGATACGCAGGCAGTCCCCTGAGTAGATGGTCTGCGGGGAAAAGTGAACCCGCTCCATACTGTGTGGCACGGTAGACATTAATGAAGTTTATCAGATGAACAACCAGACTGAGACTAACAGCAGCACAAGACCTCGGGATGAAATACTAGCCCGCGGCCATGCGCCGAAGCCGCTCCAGGAGCCGCACCGTAGGGAAGTTTGCCGTGTAGTCAAGGAACCGGAGATTCTTGTTTATCTCCACAAACTTTGCCTCGTCGAGCGCGAAGTGCGCACCAAGCCGCAGGTTCACCTGCACCGCCCCTCCGTTGCCAAGCACCACCCCGTAGGGATCCTCCAGCACTTCTGACAGCGCGGCCCTCAGCGCGCGCAGCCGCCCGGCCCGGCGGTGCTTGACAACCCGCAGGTACAGCCGCCGCAGCTCCACCACCGCCTGCTCCAGCCCCTCCATGAAACGCGCCGCCCAGTCGCAGTCATCCAGCAGCCGCTCGTTGAGCAGGATCCCCCGCTCCGCCGCCTCCAGCTCCGACTGCATCGCGCGGATCGCCGGCAGCAGCGCCTCGTCCGCACAGTTCGCCCGGATGAACTGCTGCATGCGCGCGTAGTCAGCCTCCAGCTCCTCAATGGCCCCCAGGAACTCCACCCGCTGATGGCTGATGCGCGCGAGCGCCGCCCGGCCTGCCTGCAGCGCGTCACGCTGCGCAGCCTGCCAGACATCCTCGGCCCCGGCGACCATGCAGACAAGACCCAGCACCTGCTCCTCCAGCTGCTCCGCATTGCGGCTGCTGAAGTCCGGCACCTCGCCCAGCACCAAAAGCTCCCGCCCGCGCACCCGGCGCGTGGTCGAGGCCCGCCGGTAGTAGAAGTAGGGCCGCCGGCCCTTCAGCGCGTAGTGCGGCTCCAGGGCCTCGTACAACCGGGGCTCGCGCGTCCCGTCCGGCTCCAGCTCCCGCGTCTCCCCGCACCAGACCCGGCCCGCCAGCAGCCACTCGCGGCTGTTGTTGCTGCGCTGGCCCTTCGCGCTGCTGCGGGTGAGGCCGCGCACCGCGTAGCCCTGCACCCGCTCGAACAGCTGCGCCTCCACCAGCGCTTCGTGGTACGGCGCAGCCTCGCTGATCCAGCCGTTCAGGTGCCGCACCTCGCCCAGGTAGACCCGGTTCGTGAGCATGTACTGCAGGGTCTGCCAGGTGAAGCGCCGCCCGCCCTTGCGCTCGGTGCGCCGTGTGCGGTAGCCCGCCTGGTCCGCCAGGCGCACGAGCTCGCTCATCTCCTGGAACTCATCCAGCCAGGCGAACAGCTGGCGCAGCAGCGGGGCCTCCTCAGGGCAGGGCTCCAGCCGGCCGGTTGCCAGCATCTCGCGGCGCTTCTCGTCGTAGAGCTTCTCGCGGCGGTAGCCGAAGGGGGCGTGGCCGTTGTGGTAGCCCAGCCGGGCCCGGTCCGCGGCCTTCTGCCGGGCCTCCTCACGCGCGGTGTCCACCACGTTCTGGTCGATGGCCGCCATGATCCCGGTCACCAGCCGGCCGTGGCTGGTTTCGTAGTCCAGGCTCTCGCCGGGCGCGATCGGCTCGATCTCGCAGCCGGCGGAATACACGCGGTCCAGCAGCTGGTAGAACAGCCGCACCTCCCGCACGAGCCGCGACTTCTTCCAGACCTTGATGCAGTCCACCTCGCCGTTGTCAACGAGTGCGAGCAGGCGCTGCAGCTCCGGGCCGCGCATCTTCTCACCGGAAACGTCCGCCTCGCTGAAACGGCCGACGATCAGCTCACCGGCCGCGATGGCGTGCGCCTCCAGGCGCGCCAGCTGGCCCTCGCAGGAACTGAGCACCGCGTCCGGGTTGGAGCGGCTCTGTGCCGCATACAACGCCACACGGCGACGCTTGCTGCGCGCGGCAGGCCTTGCGCTGCGTGACGGGTTGTTTCGGCCGGAGGAGGGCATCAGTTCGGTCGATGTCTGTTCGACGCTTCCACGGCTTCCTCGGCCAGTTGCCAGACCCAGCGAGCGTCCGATGAGGACACGCCGTACGAGCCCTGCTCGTCCTCAGATTGTCGGGACTCATACTCAGGGCGAACAAGGAAGACTTCCTCCCCCTGGTGGTTACTGTAGCCACTGGGCTCGCGGCGATCCAGATCGAACAGCACGCGGCGGCCGAACTGTGGATCCATTCCAGGGGAAGGTGCCAGCAATTTCAGCTCAATAAAGCGCTCGCCGCGCGGTTCGCTCCGCACCTCACCACCACCAAGCGGAATCGTAACGCTGGGAACGTGCCGGCTCCGCATTGCCGCGTCCACGGAGCGGCTGAGGTCGTAGCGCAACTGCTCCGCATCCTCACATCTGAACATCGACGCATTGCTGCCGCCTATCCTGAATTCGATCATGTCGTCACTCCTTAATCGTCACATCTTCTCGATGTGCTGCAGGTACCGTGCGCTGACAAGTAGCAGATCTACACCATCCCCGTCCTGTATCAGCACAAAACCAGGGTACACGTTCAAGTAAGCCTGCATGTACTGCCGCTCTTCCGATCCGTGCTCATTGCGGATCACCACGCGCCAGTCCTGCGGCTTACTCCCCGCATGCAGTACGGAATCAGGTCCACTCATTGGCTGTCTCCTTTGCCCGGTCGGGCAGTCCAACATAGTACAGAATGGCTACGGGTCCGAAGAACACAGCGGCAATGTATGCCCAGATTGTGGCGTATCCCTTCTCACCTGCGATGCGTGAAGCGGCGTGCATACAGAAAATCAGGAACAGCAGACCATAAGCCAGTCCTCCCAACCACAACATGGCGACTAGGTCGACCATCCATCCCAGCAGGGTCTCCAGACCCGGGTTTGCGGAGTTCTCAATCATCAACTTCTCCTTGTTGTCAATTACTAGTACGGGCACTCTTCGGCGTAGACCTGGTAGCGCACAACCTGGCGGGCGAGATAATTTTCGACCAGTGATTCCTGGCGAAACGTGGTCTCGCCAGGTGGGAGCAGTTTCCGCCAGATGTAGGCTTCATGCAGCACGAAGTCGTCACCGTCGATGAGTTCGATCTTGCAGTTGACCCAGATCTTGCGCTGAGTGTTGTTCCTGAGCTTGACCCTCCAGGAGTAGTAGTTGTAACTCCCCGTATTCCTTGTCCACTTCAGGCCGTGGTCCACGAGCTCTATCTGGTGGTACTGTGCCTGATGCTCCGCCCACCGGCGCTCCTCTTCCTCGGCCTGGGCCTGTTTCAATTCTTCCCGATTCGTCTCAGCCAGTGGATGCACAGCCTGTCCAGCGATCAGCTCATCGAGCCATTCGTCAACAGAGTAAATGTTGGAAATCCCCAGCAATGGCAACTGCGCCTGAAGCAGGAATTCCCCGTTATTGTCCGAGAACCAGACCAGGTACTTGCCGTCATCCGTTTTCCCTGGTACGCTTTCCATCCGCACCGGACGTGAGGAGAGCACATCGTCAATCCAGCGCTGGACATCCACTACCCGCAGCCAGTCAGGACTCCGGCTGCCCTCATACTGAGGCCGCAGACTTAGTCCTGCCAGCCCTGCAGTAATCAGCTGCCCGTCCACCCGCACATTGAGCGAAGTTGCCGAGCTGACGGAGTCATAGTGCCCCTTGAACACTTCGCTTTCTCCATCGGCAACGGGCTCCTCCGGCTGCAGAGGTACCGCCCGCGGACCGGGATCGCCAGGCTGTGGCAACACCTCCGCGAGCATCGGGTGCCAGTCGGACTGCACCTTCGGGTAATACGCCGCGTAGCGTTGCTGCATCAGCAGGGCCTGCACAAACTGCAACCTCCCCCCTGGAGGCTCAACCCACAGCCAGGCCAGCAGCCGTCCGTACTGGTCCTCGGGGTGTGCTTCGTCAATCTCAAGGTAGACCACGGCGTTGCCATCGAGCAGGCCGGACAGGTAAAGCGCGGCCTCGAATGCCTGCGGTTCTCCGCTGTCAAGCTCGGGGCAATCCACAGCGAACAGGCGCACAATGCGTGGGTCGTCCTCCCCGTCGCGCAGAACTTCCACTGTGTCGCCGTCCACAACACGTACGAACACGACAGGCTCCAGCGCCCCGACTGGCTCAAACGGCGGCAGTCCGCCTGCGTCGTCAGCCTTGCTGGGGATGGTATCCTCGCTGGAATTGGCCATTACCGGCAATAAACATCCAGCTATCAACGTCGCGATCAACAGTAGCGCCTTGGCATTCTTCATATGTGCCAGCCTCCATTTATTGTTTAGTCCATGCAAAGTGCTCTGATCTGAGTCTAGTTGCTTTCGAACGTAATTCGAAATGACCGCACTTTTGCCGCCAAATCGTCAGCAATCATTGATGTCGTCGAAAAATCTTGTGTTCCTACTTCGACTATCTGATTAAACATGTAGTCGCTATCGACAGTGAATCCATCGATATCAAGCAGGTCAATCTTGATGTTGCCAATGACGCGTTCTCCAGTTCGATTACTCAGCTCAATACGCCTTGAGTATTCAGCGTATCCATAACTCGAACTTAGCCACCGCAAACCTTTATCCGTGATTCTTACTTCGCCTGACGCAGACTCACCTTCTCCCGCAGCCCGCATGGAAATCTGAGGAATTTTAATCTGCTCGGGATCTTCCCTGACAGAAGAAGCCAGTTCCGGATATTTATAATTGTTAGATTCTACATAGTCCGCATAACCAGCGCTGAGAATCCGTTGTTGAACCAGTATCCTCACTGCATCGGAATCCCCAACTGGACGAAACCACAGCCAGCAAAGCTGATTTCCAGCCTCATCAGTGATACTAGATTCACCGTGCTCAATATAAACAGTTCCTGCATTTTCTAGTATTTCAGCAAGATATTGTGCAGCACTAAATGCTTCAGATGTGCCGTCCTCCAGTTCCGGAGCATTGACAGCGAGTAAGCTGAACTTCGATTCGGTACCGTCATAAATTACAACGATTGTGTCGCCATCAATAGTCCGAACATACTCAACTTCCTGCTGCATGGAGAGCACCTCTGCAGATTGCACTTGCGCCATTGCAGGTGTAAGCATCAATGTCAATGCCAATAGTAGGAATATGCAGTTCGTACAGAAGGGGTCAACTAGCCAATCGAGACTGCAATAGGTCCGCGATATTCTGGCTCCCTGTTTTCTGACTGTATTTCTGGACCCGCGAACGAGTGGGTTAGTTGATATCATTCCTTGTCTTTCCATTCTTTCCTCCGATTGTCAGAATGTCGCGCGTGATCCGGCTAATGTCAACATCCAGAACAGCCAGGCCAGGACCGGCAGACCGACCATGAACCAGGCGATGCAGTGCGCGCTGTTGCGGATGGACTGCAGGTGCCCGAGGGCCTGCTTCTCGAACTCCGGGCTGTAGCCGCTGAGGCTGGGCTGCGGTTTGCTTTTTCCTGCGGGGGGATAGTTCGTGTGGTCCATATCAAGCCCCCGGGGGCAACACGGTGACAGGCTCGCCCCATAGACCAGGCTGGATCTCCGCCCCTGTGCCGTTGATAAAGCGGACGTTGTACGTCCAGCTCTTGACCAGGCTGACTGAGGCATCCTTGCGCGGACCGTTGCCGGACGTCACGTATTCAGCAGTGAGGGGGTCCCAGGAAACTCCCTCGCAGCGATAGATGCCCGGAGCGGAATACTGGGACTTATACATGACGTCAGCGCTGGCCTCGCTGTCCACGAATAGATCCACCCAGTCCCCCACCGAGCTCCACTGTGCACTGGTAATTGCCGGAGCTGCGAGGTACGGCTCGCTGATGTCAAAATATATTCGCGGGCCGTTGTTTGCCCTGTTCTCGTGCCCTTCGCCATAGCAAAGCGTCGCCATGTAGAGATAACCAGAGGGGCTGATCGGGTCTGCGATGTCAGCCAGGTCGCAACCCTGAAAAAATCCATCTGCCCCGTAGTCCACATCCTCGCTGACATCGAACCAGCGCCAGCGGCCGGCGTCCCAGTCGGCCACGGCAACGTAAAGTGGGGCCTGGACATCATGTACCGGGTCATTCTTCACTTCCAGCCAGCTGACGGCAGGGTCGGACTTGTAAGGCCCGCTGCGCTGGATCACCCAGGAGATCCGCTCACCGGGCAGAACTTCCAGGTCCACGCCGTAGAGTTCATCCTTGCCGGCGAATTCGCGGATGTCCGGTACGGCCCCCGGGCCCAGAGCCACGATGCCGAAGTCCAGCAGCGCAGGGTCCGCGCTGGCACTGCGCTCCAGGCTTGGCAGATCCGGCAGGGCCGGCTGTCCAGCTGG
>JAHEFU010000130.1 GCA_024645305.1 Planctomycetales bacterium | reverse complement strand
GCCGGAGAGGTCCCTCTCGTGCTGAAGATAAACGGCAAGTCAAACATCCCTGACAATGAGCCGTTCTCCCCACTAACGGCAACTGTGGAAGATGCCGTGCACCTGGGGGCTGATGCAATCGGCTACACCCTGTACATCGGCAGCGGCATGCAGGAGGAGGAAATCCACCAGCTGATGGAGGTTCGCCAGGACTGTGACCGCTTCGGCATGCCCCTGATCATCTGGGCCTACCCGCGGGGTGAGGCCATTGATCAAAATGGTGGGCGCGACAGCTTCTACGCCGTGGATTACGGTGCGCGCCTGGCTGAGGAGTTTGGGGCAGACATAGTCAAGCTGCATATCCCCAAGCTCAACCCTGCGACTGACAAGGACAGCCCCGCTCCGTACAACAAGATTGAGATTGACCAGCTCGGTGCATTCCGCCAGATCGTGCAGAGCGCCGGCCGGGCTTTCGTACTTGTCAGCGGAGGCAGCAAGCTTGGAGATGATGACATGCTGGCCAAGGTCCGCATGAGCTTCGAGGGCGGTGCCACAGGGCTGATCTTTGGCCGCAATATGTGGCAACGACCCATGGACGAGGCCCTGGCCATAACCGAGAAGGTCAAGGCCGTAATGCGTGAGTTTGGCGATTCCTGATCTTGTGCAGTACAGGATGGAATGACAACACTAGCTCCCTGCGGGGAGCTTTTTTTTTCGGTCAGCCCATCTACTTGCAAAAAAAACCCCCGGCCCAGGGGCCGGGGGAGTTTCAGGCATTGTTGCACCACCGAGGTGGTACTCAACGATGACTAGACAGCATCGTTGATGTCGTCGGCCATGGACTTCTTGTCGATACCAGAGTCCAGAACGATCACCACGCCGTCCTTCAGGGTATCCGAACCACCGTCGTTGAAGTCGAGTGAGATGGCATTGCCGGTGTTGCACAGGCATTCCACATCCCAGCCGAAGATCGGGGTGGCGCAGTCGATGGAGCAGGTGTTCGTACGATAACGGCCCTTGAAGTCACCGTTACGGTTGTAAACATCCTGGCCCTTCGTGCGGACGGAACCGAAACCGGACAGGCTGTAGCCCACCGGGTCGCCGGAACCCGTGATCGGGAAGGCGATGTCCGTGCCAGCGCGCGGATAGAAGCTGAAGTTACCCGTCAGGAACTTGTTACCACTCGGATCTGTCCAGTCGCCACCAACGTTGGAAGGCTCCTTGAACATGTCACCGGCGTAGTCATACGGCGGGTTGTTGTAGATGTGGTGCACATAGGCATCGCCCTGGAAGCTCTGCACGGTGATGAGACCGGCGGGTCCAAAGCATTCCCACATCTTGTTGCTCTCACGACCACCAACATAGCGCTGGTCGGGATAGTTGCCGCTTGCAGTCCACGGGAAGTGGTGGATGAAGGGCAGGATGGTATCCGTCTTGTTCTTGATGAACGGATTGCCCGGATATGAAGGCATGTAAGCCTCCATGATCATTGAGTCTCCGACATCCTCTTCCGCTGCGCGCCAGTTGGCACGACGTGTGGGGTTGGAAATGTCGTCGGTGCTCAGGTTATCCTGGCTGTCCACCCAGCTCTGCCAGACCACGTCCTGGTCCTGCCAGTCGCCACCATTGATCAGCAGCGGGTAAATGTTACCCGGTGAGTCAACAGAATAGCGCTCCAGTGCAAGCTGAATAGCGTGCAAGTTCTGCTTTACCTCTGCTTCCTTCGCCTTATCCTTGATGCGGATAAAGTTCGGAAGGGCAATCGCCACGAGTACACCAATGATCACGATGACCACCAGCAACTCGATCAGAGTGAATCCTCTTCTTGTCATAGCATCCTCCATAGATGATCCGAAACCAATTGACTTGACATCTAACCCGAAATCAGGGCAGGTCAGCTGCTGGCCATGCTGGCATCAGCGCCAACCTTCTTGTCCATGCCAGATCCGAGATGAATGATGAGGAAGTCAGGGATACCATCCGAGAAGGGACGCTCATCATAGTCGTCAACCTGGGAGGTGTTGCCCCACATTCCTGAGGTCACCCAGGGGTTGCGCTCCTGACCCTGTGTCAGGTAACCGGTGCGCCAGTACTGGTTGCCAGTGCCGTTGTCCATGCTGTCATCGAGATCCTGGCCCTTAGTGCGCTCGGAACCGACGGCTGTCAGGTCATAACCTGCGACATCGAGGCTGGAAACGTTCACCACATCGGCAGTACCGAGTGGAGGAGTCATTTCCGACATCATCATGGTTGCGTCACTGTGATAGGGCACCTGGTAGCGGTAATGCGCATGGTTGGATGCCGTATCACTCCAGCGAGCATGGTAGGCAAAGTTGCCCTGGTACTCGGTGCGGATCGGTTCGTAGTCAGGAGAGCTGAAGAACATCATCTGGGGCGCTTCGCTGAACCAGGCCATGTTCCACATCAGATCACCGTCATAACCGCCGAAGCAGGCATGGTCAGAGTAGTTCGTCGACAGAGCGTCGATACCGAACACCTTGCTGGCACTGCCGGCCTGGAACGGGTTGCGGGGGAACTTAGGCATATAGCCTTCGTACTCAATGGTGTCACCGAAACCGGAGTCGATATCCTGCTGATTCAGCAGATTGCCCCAGGCGGTGTCATTGTAGTCCCACGTATCAGTGTTCAGCCAGAACATGTCGAACGGCTGGACAATTTCTCCGCTGGTGTAAGCACGGAACGTGTGGGAACCGTTTACACCATTGATGGTACCGATGTTGAACAGGGATTCACCGCCGTACAGGTAGTAGGGGTAAATACCGTCATAATCGGTAGCGTAGCGCTCAATAGCAAGCTGGATCGCATGCAGGTTTTGTTTAACCTCCGCCTCACGAGCTTTATCCTTGATCTTGATAAAGTTCGGGAGTGCGATTGCGACCAGGATGCCGATAATCACGACTACGACTAGAAGTTCGATCAGCGTGAAGCCTTTAGTCTTCAAGACGCAGACCTCCTATTCTGGTATGGATTACGGGAAGCCACAGCAATTAACACTTGTAAGCCATTGGAGTATAACTAGCACCCAGTGCTTTGTCAAACTTGAATTCAACAGGGCGATGAGCGACTCTTATACCACCGATTACTAGACGCCTGAGCAGGCCAAACGTTACAGGTGGGTATAGGAATTTCCAATATTTCCAAATTTCTGGAGCCCTGGTTGAATCTGACACTTCACTGTGCTCAGCACTGTACAGTATTGGCCTGAACGAAATCCAGACCTTCCTGGAGCAGTTTTTGCATATTGGTGTTAACCAAATGTTAACCAAGCTAATACCTTCCTCCAGACCGGTTAGGCAAGCCCCGTTTGGCAACACCTTGCCTTCGAATTCCGGGGCCCAGCTGGCTGAAGGAGTCTGGCACATGCAGACATCGAGTGAAACTGCATCATCTACAGTTTTCAGAGGCATTTCGCTCAGATAAAAGTCGTTGTAACTGTTGTCCACCAATAAAGCCGACAGTTTCCACGGCAGCCGGTAACACTTCTCTGCCAAGACACCAGATCTGCTAGATGATCTGGCCCTGCAGCATGGCTTCCCACTTACTGGCTTCCTCGAACACCCGCAGGTCGTTGCTTTCCCGCTCCAGGATGCGGGCCAGGGCATCCACCACCAGTGGGTCGACATGGATTCCGCTGGGGTTGTCGTAGCGGTCCACATGCTCCGTAGTCATCACACGCAGTTCTGCCAGAGCCTGGGGCACCGCCATGCCCTGCTTGTAGGGTCGCGTCTGGGTCAGGGCCTGGAATATGTCAGCCACAGCAAGGATGCGTCCCTCCAGCGGAATCTCGTCTCCCTGGAGTCCGAAGGGGTAGCCACTGCCATCCAGTTTCTCGTGATGCATCCCGGCGATGCGCGGGATGTCACGCAGTTCCCGGCTGAAGTTGATGCGGCGCAGCAGTAGGATGGTCTTGAGGACATGGCTGCGCATCATTTCCCGTTCCTCATCCGTCAGGCTGCCCGGCTTCTGCAGCACATTGTCGGGAATCCCGATCTTGCCGTAATCATGCAGCACAGCGGCAATCCTGATGCGCTCTACCGTGCGCTTGCTCAGCCCCATTTCCTGCGCAATCGCCACGGATAGCCCCGTCACCAGTTTCGTATGGTTGCTCGTGGTCTGGTCCTTAGTGTCAACGCTTTGGGCCAGGGTCACGATGAAACTGCGGAACTGACGCTGCTGCTCGTCGTAAAGCACCGCATTCTCCAGGAACACTGCGGCGATCGCAGCCATGGAGGAAAACATTTCCGTGTCCTCTTCCGTGAATGCACCATGCTTCCCAGCCGTAAAACCATCCAACCGATTGATTGCCTGAAAAACCCCTATCAGCTTGCCGTCAGTGCTCTCCATTGGAACCGCAAGCAGGGACTCGGTCTTGTACCCGCTGCGTTTATCAACCTCCGGGTTGAAAAGTGGGCTGGAATAGGCATCATTCACGACCACCGCATGACGTTCCTTTGCGGCTGCTCCGGCAACGCCCTCTCCTATGCGGATTCGCACTTCCTCTCCGAGCCCCTCACCCACGAATGTGTACAGCTCGCTGCTTTCCTCGTCCGCCAGCCACAGGGTGGTACGGTCGGCATTCACGAGCTCCCGTGCCTGGGTCATGGCCTCCGCGATCATCGGCTTCAGCTCGATCCGCCGGCTGATCAGCTGGTTGAAGCGCAGCAGCAACTGGAGTTTGCGTGTATCGCTGATTGAATCAGGCCGGTTGTTCATATGCTGCCTCCCCGTCCTCTCGTGGAGGACGGCGCAGTGTTGTCAGCCATCTTGGCGGTTCCAGTCATAGGGAATGTCCCCACTATGGGGATCAACCCTGTACTCGTCCGGCTCCTGGTAATTGTAGGTCTCAGTCGGGATATTCAGCAGCAGGCAAAGTGTACTCCCGATATTCTTGTATCCGTGGTACACGAAATTAGGGATCTTGATGACCTGCCGGCGTTGTTCCCCAATGAAGAACTCGTTGACCTCCCCATGTGTCGGGGAATCCTTCCGTGAGTCGTACAGCACGACCTTGGCCATTCCGCTGAGCACGCAGAAGTGGTCGGTCTGCAGGCGGTGGTAATGCCAGGCCTTGACCACCCCCGGATAGGCCGCCGTGACATAGGCTTGGCCAAACCTGTCATAGATGGCGTCATCGGCGCGCAGGATTTCCATCAGGTAGCCCCGCTCATCCGGAATCAGTTTCAGGTCCTTCACACTTACGCCATTTATCATGCATTTACCCCGGTCGCGTCCTGATGGGGGATCTTTCCCCGGGACTGGTCATTGCAGGGCCGACATTGCCTTGCCCAGCACAGGCCGCGCATCATCGGAATGCCGCCCGCGTTAATGATAGCAATATCCATTGGAATGCCTGCTGCGCTAGCCTTGGCAATTTCCCGCTCCCGCTATGGCCAGACGGGTGCCGGCATCAGCCAGACACGGGTGATGTATCACCTGCTGAATTGCCTGATTGCTGACTGTGGCGGCCATAGCCTGGTCAGGTTGTAGATTGCCAGACCACGTAACATGGCCACGAGTCCCAGCACAATCAGAGGCAGCAACCACCACGGCAGTATCCGCGCGACCAACAGGTAGATCACACCTCCCGTCAGCAGGAACTGGATCACCAGTGCACAAATGACGAATACGAATACGTTTCGGCCAATGCCAAGCAGTACCGTCAGCATTGTTCCAAACTGGGCCAGCACCAGCAGTACGAGAAATACCAGAGTGCGCTCCAGGCTGACCATGCGCAGTACCAGCTGCTGGTCAGTCTGCAGAAACATCCAGATTGCAACCATCATGAAGAATGCCAGGGTTGGTGGCCCAATCAGCCGGATCAGCTGTAACAGCAGAGAACCCAGCAGTTCAGCCGGTCCGGTTGCGGTCAGCCGCAACTGGTCAATCAGTTCGCTGCGCCCCACACTGGTGACAAGCATCGTCGTCAGGAACAGGCAGGCAAAGCCGAGTGAGAACTGGAACATCAGGAACAGGCTGATTAACCCGTAGTATTCGCCGAGGCTTGCCCGGAATTCCGTGTTGATACCGGCCAGCAGGTTCAGCACAAGGGGCAGGGCCAGGATGCACAGCCAGGCAAATGCAGGGTAGCTGCCTGAGCGGGACCAGCGGGCAAACAGCAATTGGAGGGACTGCGACACTGCATTGCAATCTATCATGCAGATTGAGTTAAAAACCTGTGTATATGGTATTATTCTCGGCCTGTGCCACGTATTGAGCGTGGAGGAGCACAACTATGAAAAAAGACATGCATCCTGAGCTTAAGCTCACCGAGTATTCCTGCGTTTGCGGGGAACAGTTCACTGCCCTTGGCATCCGCGACAAGATCAACGTGGAAATCTGCTCGAACTGCCATCCATTCTACACCGGCAAGAAGCGCGTCGTTGATACCGCCGGCCGTGTGGAGAAGTTCAAGCAGCGTGCTGATGCCGTTGGCGGCAGGACCAAGAAGGTTAAGTAAGGCACCCCTGGCTGGGGGTAGAATCTGCCAGTGAATATCAAGCGAATCCTGCGGCTGCTGCTGCCCGCATTCATGGCCCCTGCCATTCCCTATGGTGGACAGGCCTGTATTGAGGGCGTAATGATGAAAGGGCTGAAGCATGCAGCCCTGGCCATGCGGCGCGCCAGTGGACGGATTGAGATCGTCGATCGGGAAGTGGTTTCGCGCTTCCCCTCACTGACCCGCCTGCCCTTCATCCGGGGATTCTTCATCCTCTGGGACATGATGACACTTGGCACCTGGGCCCTCAAGGAAAGCAACCGCCGCTTCGAGGAGGATGTCCTTGCTGCGGAAGCCGAGGCCAAGGGCGAAACCGTGGCTCCGTCAGAGGACAAGACCGCAACCAAGGGCGGACTGATCCTGGAAGCGCTGATGCTGGTTGTCGGCTTTGCCGTTGCCATCTTCATGTTCAAGGTCCTCCCTGCCATCGCCGCCAGTTACACCTTTGAGTGGTTTGGCTGGGGCAGCCTGCGCCAGATGGAGAATCCCGGCCTCAGCCACCAGCTGCTGGCCAACCTCGTCGAGGGCCTGGTCAAGCTCGGGATCTTCGTGGCTTACATCTCACTCGTCGGCCGCATGAAGGAAATCCGCCGGGTGTTCGAGTACCACGGCGCTGAACATATCGTCATCAATGCCTATGAGGCGGACCAGAACAACCAGCAGATGCAGTTCATCCAGTCCCACAGCGTGGCCCATCCCCGCTGCGGCACCAGCTTCATCGTGATCCTGATCCTTGTCGGTGTTGTGCTGTACACCCTGCTGGACTTCATGTTCGTCAGCAACGGCGCGGCCATCAATGCCGCCCTGCCCCAATGGTGGATTGAAAGCAGCCGGCTCGGTCCGGCGGTCCATGAGAACATCCCTGCCTGGTGGATCCGCTGGCCCATGCGCGTGCTGGCAATCCCCATATTGGCGGGCATCAGCTATGAATTCATCCGTGCCGCGTTCCGCTACTATGGCAACCCCGTGCTAAGGCCACTGCTGCGCTTCGGTATGCTCTTTCAGGCACTCACGACACGGCGTCCGGCGGATGACCAGGTGGAAGTCAGCCTTGCCAGTTTCAACCGCGTGCGCTACCTGACCGAGGACATTCCCGAGCCCGAGATCCGCCAGCCGGCCTCCAGCGCAAGCTCCTAGCTGCAGACCCATTTTCCTTTAGCACAGCAGCGCCGCAGCCATCATCTGCTCATCTATAATTAATGGGACAGGCACATCATGTGGGAGAAACTGAAACAGGTTGAACAGCGTTACCTCGAACTCGAGGAGGAAATGGCGCAGCCCGAAGCCATCGCTGACCATACAATCCTGGCAAGGCTGTCCCGCGACCACTCGGAACTGGCGGACATCGTCCTGCCCTACCGCGAAGCCCTCGTGATCAAGAACCAGCTGGAGCAGAGCCGTGAGGAACTCAAGGGTGAGAGTGATGAGGAACTGCGTGAGATGCTCAAGCTGGACATCAACGAATTGGAACCACAGGTCGAGGAATGGGAACAGAAGCTG
>JAHEFU010000129.1 GCA_024645305.1 Planctomycetales bacterium | reverse complement strand
GGCCCGGTGACCCTGTGGTGCTGGAGCAGAGTACCGTGGAAATGGGTGAGCTGGTCTGCGGCCAGTGTATGGACAACCGCATCAGCCAGTGGGTTGCGCTGAATGCGATCAAGAAGGCCCGCGGCAGCCATGTCTACGACATTGACTGGGTCGGTACGGTCCAGGAGGAAGTCGGATTGCGCGGAGCAACCGTGGCGGCACAGACCAGCAAGGCCGACGTCGGAATTGCGATAGATGTCACCCTGGCCGTGGATACTCCCGGTATCAGCAAGGAAGAAGGGATTACCCGCCTCGGGCAGGGCGTGGCCATCAAAGTGATGGACAGTTCCGCCATCAGTACGCGCACACTCTTTGAGGAGTTTGTGGCGCTTGCGGAGAAGAACAACATCAATTACCAGTACGAAGTGCTGCCTATGGGCGGGACGGATGCCGCCGCCCTGCAGAAGTTCGGGCCTGGCCGGCGCTCAATCTGCCTCTCGGTTCCCTGCCGTTACGTGCACACGGTTGTGGAGACCGTGCACAAGGCTGACCTGAACTCGGCGGTTGACCTGCTGGCGGCCTGGCTGAGTACCGATACCGGCAGCTAGAATCGAATGGTGGTGGCAGCTGCTGCCGCCCAGGATAGAGAGGAGGAACCGGAACCAGCGGGCTCCGGCAAGAGGGCAACTAAATGACAGTAAAGGAGCTGGCCTCCTATTACCGGGCTGCGGTCGAGTACATCGACCCCAGGCTGCGGGAAGACTGTCCAGTGGAGGACATCCGCGCCGCCGCGAATGCCCGCCAGCATGCGCTCAGGGCCCATGACAGTGAAACCGCCCGCCTGGAGCACGACAAGATCGAGGAGGCGCTCCAGTTCATCCAGCGCGTGCATCCGGAGCTGTACAGTGCCCCTGATGTCTGCAGCCTGCCAGGCACGGTGGAGAATGCCGCAATGGTACAGGGCTGGCAGGAAACGGTGCAGCATTCCGGCAATGGCCAGACTGATCCCAGCCCGCAGTTGCCAGTGGAAGCCGCAGAGCTGCCGGAGATAGCCGGTTTACTGCCGGTGCCGGACAGCGCCGCAGTGGATCCCGGTGATGCCGGAACTGAAACCCACACTGAGGCACTGAGCGAGCCGGTGGTCACGCTGGATCCAGCCCTGCCAACGCTTGAACCGGCTTCCGCACCCGTTGAGACTGCGAAGAATGGCAACGGCGAGCATGCGGCGGTGAACCATCAACCTGCAGGCAAGCAGATGGTCAATGCCATGCCTGCCGAAGGACCAGCGCTACCTGACGACGATGCACAATCAGGGGCGCTGCAGTCGCATCCTGGCCCGCACGGATCTGCAAAGGCGGGACCGGGCAGGCAGCAGTTCATCGAGGAACTGCGTGCGCGACGGGAATGTCCCGGGGAACTGGATGAGCAGGAAGCCCGGCAGCTGATCACTGACCTGAAGGAAGAACAGCACAGCGAGGAGCGGGCCCGGGCCATCATAGAAAGTGTGCCGGATGTCCAGCATGCGCTGGATGCGGAGCTGCAGCGGGAGGAGGCCGGAACGCGACCGCTGGACTTCCGCAGCATGATGGAGCAGGCCGGCGCGGACCGGACCCTGCCGGTGCGTCCGGTGCGCCCGCGGCGCCTGCGGACTGCTGAGATTCTCCACCGGGAGAGCCAGCCCCAGACAATCCCCGAAGAACACGCGGCCCCTGTCCTGCTCGGGATCCTGCTGATCCTCTGGCAGTTCTGTGCGGCCCTGCTGGCCGGGTTTGCCCTCACCCGCCTGCTGGTCTGGCCCTTCGGCACGGCCTTCTCGACGATGTCACCGTTCAGGGCGATGCTGGCCTGCCTGGTCGGTGTTGCTTCAGCCGCCCTGCTGGGCGCCTGGTTCAGGCATTACCGGCTGCGCAGCCACAGGTTGTCACTGCCCGTGCACGTCAGTGCGGTGTCCATGCTGATCCTGTTGCTGACCTGGCAACTCAAGGCCGCTGCCAACGGCTACGCCAGCGCCCCGCCGCTGTGGCTGTGGTGCCTGCTGCTGGCCGTCTGGCTGGTTGCCACGGTTGCCGCGGGGCTGCATGACCTGCGAGTGCCGCCGGTGCGCAGTGCGGACGGTGAGTCCGTTGTGTCCGGAAAGCATGTTGAGCCGCTGGCCCACTGATTTCCGATCCTTCCGGCAGTCCCGGATCCCGGACAGTACGGATCACTATCCAGGGCAGCTGGCGGCTGCGCGGTTACTTACATGGAACAAAGGACTCGGCTGTGCTGTCTGAGGAATGCAGGCGGAGGCATGGGTGGATCCCGCCGGACCAGTGTCAGATTGCCGCGGCATGACCGCATTCGGAGGCATGTATGACAGAGCAAGAAGAATTCCTCGGAACAGGCGGGTGGCGACGAGCCTGGGAGCAGCGCCTGCCACACATCGACGAACTGATCGTCAGCTACACGCGTCGTTGTGGTGAGCTTTCCGCCGACAGGCTACGCCGCCTGACTGATGAGGTCCGGCTGTGGTTTGACCAGGAGGTACCGCATATCAGTTACGATCCGGGCTGGCAGACTGCCAAGTCTGATCCCCTGCTGCTGCAGGAGCTCCTGGAGCGGCGCTTCAGCCACCTGCTGCATGAGAACCGCCTGTGCCTGTCAGTGGTGGAAACGCAGCGGAGCGAGGAATGAGGATAATCTAGACAGGCAGCGACACGCAGTGCCGGGGAGGCCACATGAGCACTGACGAAGATATTGGCAATGAAAACAGTGGCGCCTGGGAGGAAACCTGGCGCAGGTACGCCGAGCAGATTGATGAGCGCATAGTTGGATACATGGAGGATTCCGCCAGCTTCAGTCCGCAGACCCTGGCTGAGCTGAGCGCGCAACTGCGGGACTGGCTGGACAAACCACGCCTGTCCGGCCCGGAACACGAAGCCTGGTGCCTGCTGCGCGGTGATGAAACGCGCTTTCGGGCCCTCATCGAGCAGCGCATCGCCCACCTGGTGGCGGATGGCCGGATCAAGCTGCAGAGCTGGCGGGCAGGTGGACCTGACTGAGGACCTTATCCGGATAATTTGAATTCTGGACCGCTTTCGGGTGATAATGTTTCACGTGTTGAGGTTGAGATGCATCATCCTGGGAGTGGCCCTGCTGGCCTGCTGCGCCACGGCGGCGCATGCCAGCCCGCAGGATCTCAGTGAACTGAGCTGCAAGTCCTACCTGATTTTCGACCTGCAGTCCGAGCGGATCGTGGCGCAGGGCAATCCCGAGCGCAGCCAGCCGATCGCCTCCATCACCAAGCTGATGACTTCCATCCTCGCAGCGGAGCGCCTGCGCTTTGACGGCCGCTACATCCTCACGGCGGAGGAGCAGAAGGTGTTCCACGTCGAAACCATGCGCGGCCAGAAGATGCTGGAAATGATGCTGATACCGAGCAACAACAAGATGTGCAGCGTGGTGGCGCGTATCATCAGCGGTTCCGATGAGGCATTCGTGAAGGAAATGAATGCCAAGGCCCAGCAGCTCGGGATGTACAACACGCGCTTCGCCACCCCCAGCGGGCTGCCGCGGGAGGGCCAGTACTCCACGATGGAGGACGTGCTGGCACTGACCCGTGTGGCCCTGACCTATCCGCGCATCCGCGACGCCATGACGCGTGAAACGGTGGATCTCAACGGTGAGGTCTATGCGGGGACCCTGCGGGAACTGTATGGTCGGCATCCCGGCCTGATCGGCGGCAAGACCGGCTATACGAATGCCGCCGGTCGCTGCCTGACCCTGTGGTACCGCAGCAGCGGCCGCGACTATATCGTGATCACCCTGTGCAGCAAGGGCAGCAAGTCCAGTTTCCGCGATGTGGAAATCCTGCTGAGCCACTTCGACCTGTGGGATGGTGAGGTCGGTGCCTGGGAATGATACTGCGGCTGCCGGTGCTGCTGTTCATCGTGGTGCTCCTGGCATCCTGTGATCAGCTGCAACGGGCGGCGAACAAACCCGGCGGAGTGTTCGGGCCATCCGAGAAGGTGCTGCGTGAGTACCATGACAGCCGCTGGCAGGCCGTTGTCAGGGCCGTTGCCGAGGGCCATGACAGCGTGGTCCTCCCCGCTGAACCAGTGGTGCCGGGAGCGCTTACAAAGCTGGAGCTGGAATCCGCCTACGAAGCCCTGGCGCACAACCGGACCAGCGAGGAACAGAGCTGGACTTCCCTGATCGAACAGAGTGACCTGAGCATGCGCTTCATCGCCGAGGTGCTTGACGTGCTGGAACGCAATGACCCGGCGAGCATCAGTGAGCTTGTCCCGCAGATTGACAATTACATCGAGCAGCAGCAGCAGGCGCTGTCCGACTGGCGGGCGCTGCGCAGTGAACTGCGGGGCAAGCTGGATACGCTGCAGCAGAGCTGGGACAGTGCCTGGCCTGACAACGAATTCGACTTCGACCTGCTGGCCCAGGTGGAGCGTATCCAGGCGGACCAGCTCGGGCGGCTGGGCCCCGAGCGCATCAACGCGCTGACGCATTACCATGACAATGAATTCCAGCGCCTGGCCCGTGACTACCTGGAGTACGAGCCTGCTGCGGATGCGGAGGAGATCAGCACTGCAGTGCACGTACCGGAGGATTGCGACCGCATCGATGAAGCCGTCAGCGGGCTGGAGGCTGCACTCGTGCTGCGCCATGCGCTGGACGCGGCGATCGTGCGAGACAAGGATGTCGTTGACAGGTACGTGCCGCACCTGTTCGACGGCAACGAGCCGTCCGGCAGTGTCATCATCCCTGATGCGGGCTACGGCAGCCACCGGGCGCGGCTGGCCGTTGCCAGGCTGGAGCTGTACCGCATGCTGGACGGGCTGCTGACGGACGTGCTGGACGTGATGATCTACGATGTCAGCCGCGAATGGACACTGGTCTGGCCCGGCAACCAGCTGGAGAACAACATCTTCGCCTATGCTGCGGTCCGGCAGACCGTGCCTGCGCTGGAAGACCCGTATGACTGGGATGCCCCGCAGGGCAGTGCTCCCTGATGCAGCTGGCTCAGGCCAGCAGTGAGAGCAGGAAGCGTCCGACCTCCTCCTCGCCGTTGTCAGGCAGCACCGTGTCCGCCATTGCCAGGGCAGCGGGGATGGAATGTCCCAGGGCAACGCTGTGCCCGGCAGAGCGCAGCATCGGCAGGTCGTTGGCATCGTCGCCGATGGCCATGGTCTCCGCGATGGCTATCCCGAGCATGTCCGCGAAGCGCTCCAGGCCCCAGCCCTTGTGGCCCTCGGGATGGAACATCTCCAGGGCATGGCAGGGCATGCGTGGCCAGCTGACGCATTCCACGAAGACCTGCCCGCCGAACTCGCTCTTCAGTCTGGCAACAAGTTCGCGCACCAGCACTTCCTCAGCGGGCATGCTCAGCTGCAGCACCTCGCGGCCGGGCAGCTCGGCAAGTGCGGTGATCACGGAACTGTGCTCCCCGAACTCCTGGATGTAGCGTGTGTGGATCTCCGACTCGGCCCGCCGCAGCCAGGCGAAGTCGCGCCGGTCAGCGTCATCCCAGCCGAAGTACAGGTTCAGTGAATGCGGCTCCAAGAGCTCCACTGCGCGCTCGATCAGCGGGCGGGGCAGGGGCTGGCTGGCCAGGCGCTCCCAGGCCGGGTAGCGCCAGAGCTGCGTGCCGGAATTGCTGCCCGCCAGAATCGGCAGGCCGATCTGGTCCATGTAGGGCTCGAGGGTGGTGCGCCTCCGCCCGGTGATCACAGCCAGCTCCACTCCGGCTGCATGCAGGGCATGCAGGGCCTCGATGTTGCTCTCCGGGATATGCCTGCTGGAGACGGGCAGCAGAGTCTGGTCGAGGTCAAGGGCAATCAGGCGGGGGATTTGTCTGTTCACGCAGCAATTATCCCAGAGGACTGTGGTGAAACCGTGGAGATGACAGGGAGGTCAAGCCCATGGTCTGACAGGTGACCAGACCATGGTCTGGCATCCCCGGAGGCCAGAATTCATTCTGGCAATCTTTTGGAGGTCCGGAGCAATCCGGACAATCTTTTGGAGGCCAGAGCTTGCTCTGGCAATCTTCAGGAGCTGCGACTCATTCCCGCAACGCATAACGAAGCCGCAGGCGAAGCTGCGCATCCGTTCCCTACGATTCTGACCACTTCTCCCACTTCTTCCACTATTCGGCTGCTGGAAGCAGCCGCTACTGACCACTGGTCCCTGACCACTGATTGCTGATCCCCGGTCCCTGATATACTCAGCCCGTGACTCTAGACAAGCACTGGGTTGAGGAGCGTCGGCGACGGAATGTGCGCAAGCGCGAACTGGCGGCAATGCCGGCCAGCCTGGGCAGCTCAGCGCTTTGCCAGGGCAACCCCGCCTGTGCGACAGCATGCGCATACCTGGCACAAAGCCCGGCAGGCCTTCACCTGGGTGCCGGATGAGCAGCAAGCAGTCCACTGACAGGGATGCCGGCCGGATCCGCAAAGAAAGTGTGCGCGGCGCGCGGCGCTTCATCGCCAGCTGGGTGATCACCGCCAGCCTGATCTCGCTCGCGCTGGGCGGACTGCTGCTGTGGCAGCATGCCTTCGTCGAAGAGCGGCTCGCCGGGCTGGACTCCCTGCAGAACATCCAGGGTGGTCCGCTGGCCGTGGCCATCTTCCTGCTGTGCGGGGGCTGTGCCCTGCTGCTGATCCTGCCGATGCTCGGCGGCGAGCGCCGGGAATGGGAACGCGTCGTCAGCCTGATCCTCGGCCAGCGCCGGCACTTCAACAGCATGCTGCTGGGCAGCACCCTGCTCGTGCTTTCCGAGATGTCACTGCCCGCGCTGATCGGCTACATGGTGGAGGTCGTTGTCAACACGCACCGCTCCATGGGCGAGCTGTACATCATCGTCGGAGCCCTGCTCACGATCCTCGTGCTGCGCGCCGTGGGCGGTTTCTTCCGCCAGAACCACGCCCAGGCCCTGGCCTACAGCATCTCGGCCGACCTGCGCAACAAGCTGTATTCGCACCTGCAGAAGATGAACTTCAGCTACTTCGACAAGGCCCGCCAGGGCGACCTGATGTCAACGCTGACCAACGACGTGGAGAAGCTGCAGTTCTTCCTGCTGAATTCCAGCGAGGATTTCTTCGTGGCCCCGCTGAAGGTCTACATCGGCATCGGCTTCGTGATCTTCTTCAACTGGAAGCTGGCAGTGGTGATCATGCTCACCATGCCGCTGATCTCCCTGATGCTGAAGTTCGCCGGCGGGCGGCTGCGCCGGATCAACAATGAAGCCCAGGAGTGGGTCGCGCGGCTGACAACCGAACTGGCGGAGGGCATCAACACCATCCGCCTGGCCCAGAGCTTCGGCCTGGAGCGCACGGAGCTGTCGCGCTTCCAGCATACGAACGACGAAACCCGCAGCCGGCTTCTGAGCCATGCGCGGATCAGCGCCATCCTGCTGCCCATCGTGGAGGCCATCGGCTTCATCGGCCCGCTCGTGATCATCATCGCCCTGTGCTGGTGGGCGGTCAGCGGAGGGGTGGACCTCAAGGCCAGCGAACTGCTGACACTGGCGGGCTACGGCGGGCTGGTTGCCAACCCGCTGGGCAAGGTCAGCCGGATCATGGTCACGCTCTCCCAGGGCGAGGCTGCCAGCCGGCGCATCAACACGATCCTCGACACCGAAGCGGCGATCCACGACCTGCCTGACGCGGCCGAGCTGGAACACTGCGACGGCCGGATCCAGTTTGACAATGTCACCCTGCGCTACGGCCCGAAGGATGCCTACGCCCTGCGCGAGCTGAACCTGACTATCGAGCCAGGCACTGTGACGGCCTTCGTGGGTGAGAGTGGCAGCGGCAAGTCCAGCCTCGTGCACCTCGTGCCGCGCTTCTACGAGGTGAGCAGCGGGCGCGTCCTGCTGGACGGGCATGACGTGCGGGAGCTGAAGCTGTCAAGCCTCAGGAGCCACATCGCCCTCGTCAGCCAGGATACGATCCTCGTGCACGGCACGATTGCGGAGAACATCGCCTACGGCCTGCCCGGGGCTGACCATGTGGAGATCCTCGAGGCGGCCCAGAGTGCCAACGCGCAT
>JAHEFU010000128.1 GCA_024645305.1 Planctomycetales bacterium | reverse complement strand
CTCCCCGTCCAACCAGCCGGTGTCCGCTCCGTCCACCTGGGCAAGGAGGTTCGTCTTCGAATCGCGGTAGATCCGCAGCACGGTGGCCGCCGGATGCTGCTCCCAGCTCAGTTCGATACCGTTGTCATTTGTACCCTGCGTGGCCTGCAGGCCGACCACCGGCGGGATGGCGGGATGGCTGAGCCCGAACTGCTGGACGACTGACTTGCCGTAATCCTCATTGATCGTCCAGCAGCGCACGGAGGCGTAGGGATTCAGGAAGGTCTCATAGCCGATCCAGACATGCCCGGCGTTACCCCAGAACGGCCCCCAGCTGTTGCGCACCTTGAAGGCCCCGCTGATGCCCTTGCTGTCGTCATAGCCCACGATGCACATCGCATGCCCGCCCACTGTGCCCCACAGGTAGTAATAGACCTGCTGCGGGAGCAGGGAGAAGAATGAACCGTCGAGGTAGATCCGCATCGGCAGGACCTTGCCCTGCTCCGCCAGCACCCGCTTTACGGTGTCAATGCCAGCGAGCGTGTTGCAGGGCACTTCCTGCCAATCCTCGATGCGCAGCACTTGCGTGTCCGCCAGGGCCGCCGCGCTCCAGTTGTTGTCATAGATCATGTTGTACGGTGCATTCAGCTCGGTGGCAACGCCATGGGTCTGGAGGTTACCAATCACCTCGTGGGTCCAGCGCCCGTAGCCGCCACCTGGCGGGATCCCGGCCAGTTCACCACTCTTGACGTAGAGGTACTTGGGACTGATCCTGTACTGCGGGTAGCGCAGGTCCCAGCCCAGTTCGCCATAGACCTGGCCCAGCTCATAGTTGTAGGCACTGTCACCGACCGCGAAGGCGGTGCAGGCACCCCACTGCAGCTGGTCATTCACCGCTGAGCAGTCCGCACTGAGATCCACCCGTTCCGGCAGCAGCGTGGCTGGTGACAAAAGCGGGAAGTCCGGAGCATTCTCCGGCAGGCCCAGGTCGCCCGTGGCCCGCTCCTCCGGCACTCCGGCCTGCATGTAGGCCAGTGTGGCATCCTCAGAACCAAGCATCACGATCGCCATCAGCACATCACCGGAGGCGGCGCGGTAGGGCCCGAAGCTCTCGATGGTCAGGACGTTGTCATTGGGCCCCTGGTAGAAGTCCCAGCGGTTCTGCGTCAAATCGGCGAAGCCGATGTAGAAGTCATGCCAGTCCGCGGGAGCCTGGTCCAGCACCCAGCTGAAACCGACGGTCTGTTCACCCGTATAGCCCCGCAGGTTCCAGCGATAGATCGCATAACTGCCCGTATCCAGGCTGCGTCCGTCGTAGGCTGGTTCGTAGTGACCCTCAGTGAGTTCACTGCCACTGCGGCTGATGTTGCTCAGGGGCAGCTCGTCCTGATAGGAGCCGGCCTGCAGGTACCAGCCGGAGCCGGCACACAGCGTACTCTTCGTATCAACCGGCGCGGGCAGCTGCTGCAGCAGGCCGGACGGCTCAGTCATACTGACGCCCCTCAGGCCATCCTCCAGCGGCGGCTGAGGCTGCATGATCACCTGATGCAGGATGCTGCCGTCTCCTGCTGTATCCAGGTCAGCCGCGGCGTCTCCCACTGGCAGGATCATGCCGTCAGCAGGCCCCGGTGCACTAGGACTGCCCCCGCCGCAGGCATTCAAGAGCAACATGGCGGCCAGGATGAACATCCAGCTGAATTTCTTGCTGACAGACATACTTGTCCTCCCTCGCAGGCCAGACCGGATCACCGGTATCCGGCCTGGAACAGTGTAGCAAGCAGTTGCCGCAATTAACGGAGCAGAAGTAATGATGTATGCTCAGGCCGCAATGAAACTGCATCCGGCCGGGAACTGTCCTACCGCCATCATGCGTGCACTGGGGGGATCGACATGCTGATCACCAATTCACTGACCTCCGCCCTGGCGAACCTGGTGATTATCGCCGGACTGCCATTCCTTGGCTACTACCTGTTCCACCAGCTGCGGCATAAGCGCGGTTTCCGGGAGATCGCCAGCCGTGCGGGCCTGTTGCGTGGCGAATTGAAGTACCTCGGCTATGCCGCCCTCGCCAGCCTGCTGACTATGCTCGCGCTGCTGCTGGCTCCCATCAACTTCGAGATCATGACCCGTGAGGGCAATGCCATGGCCGGGTTCGCCGGGCTGGGTCTGAATGCCATGACCATCACGGGAGCGTTACTGTATGGAGTGGTCCAGACCGGCTTCTGCGAGGAACTGCTGTTTCGCGGCCTGATCGCCGGCAGCCTGGGCAGGCGGATGAGCCTGCCCTGGGCCAACCTGCTGCAGGGCCTGATCTTCCTGCTGCCCCATCTGCTCCTGCTTGTTATCGCCCCGGAGATGAAGATGCTGCTTGTGCTGATCTTCGCAGGCTCCCTGTTCGCGGGCTGGCTGCGTATCGCTTCCGGCTCAATCTTCGGCTCCTGGATGATCCACGCCAGCGCCAACGTAACAATGTGCCTCCTGATCGCGGCCTACGGCGGCTGAGCGGATCGGACTTTCTCCATACTTTCACCATACTCCTGCCTCACAACCACAACGTTTGATCAATATGCTTTAACGTGTCGGACGATCAGCAACTGCAGATTGCACAAGCTGACCGGCGGCTGCTGGATATGGCGGCCGCACCACCGGCATGAATCACTTTGGATGCAAGTTCTGGACTGAGCGAGGTCTGGCATCCGGACAAGCGGGGTAGCTGGATGGTTGGTGAACAGGTCTGGTCACTGGTGAAATGGCGCAGCCGGTCCGCTTCGCTGGCGGAATCGGTGATGATGAATCGCGGCGACACGGCAGCCAAGCGTACCGTGGCCCGTTCCGCCCGCGGAGTCCTGCGGGCCTACAGCACGAGCTTCTATCTGGTCACCCGCTTCCTGCCTCCGCACAAGCGTCGTCAGGTGGAGATCATCTATGCCGCGGTGCGCTTCCCGGATGAACTGGTTGACACTTTTGCCTCACGCGGCATAGATGCGGTTGCCGAACTGACCAGCTGGCGCAGGGACTACGATCGCTCCCTGGACTGTGCCAGCCTGCGGCAGGCCGTGGAACTGGGCTTCAATCCATATGTGGCGGCCTTCGCCCAGCTCGTGAATGAACTTGGCATTCCGCGAGAATTCTACCGGTCATTCCTCGCGGCGATGGAGAGCGACCTGCAGCCCCGCACCTTCCGCTCGATGCAGGACCTTGTTGACAATTACATCTACGGCAGCGCAACCGTCGTGGGCTACTTCC
The DNA here is from genome assembly GCA_024645305.1 of Planctomycetales bacterium. Lineage (GTDB taxonomy): Bacteria > 4484-113 > 4484-113 > 4484-113 > JAFGCY01 > JAHEFU01. The sequence goes on along the minus strand of JAHEFU010000128.1, from coordinate 4,798 downwards.
TCACGTATGTCTATGGTGCCAGTGGCAGCGGCAAATTCCAGCAGGCACTTGACTGCGCCCGGGACCTGGGAATTGCCCTGCAGCTCACGAATTTCGCTCGGGATGTCTCGGATGACCGCGACCGCGGACGCCTGTACATTCCGCTGGACCAGCTGCCGCAGTCGCGCTGGACCGATGGGCATTCCGCAGCCGACCTGTCTGATGATGATCTGGTTGAGGCCCGCCTCAGGATGGCCGAGTATGCCAGGGAGAAGTACCTCAGTGCCCAGGCAGCGGTCGGCAGCTTCAGCCGAGACAGCCGAGTGGCGATCGAATGCTGCATCAATGTCTACTCGCTGCTGAACTCCATGATCCTCGAGTCGGGCCAGCAGCTGGACCGCAGGCTGAGCGTTCCGGGCAGCCGCAAGTTCTCCGTATTGCCCGCCAGCAAGTACTGGCGGGTGCCGCTGGCACTCACGGGGCTGATCTGATGACGGATGTGATCGTCATCGGTGCAGGCCTCGGTGGCATGTCATCCGCCATCCACCTGGCCCGGCGCGGCTGCCGCGTGCAGCTGCTGGAGAAAAATGACACAACGGGCGGCCGGGCGAACATCATTGACGAGGCCGGCTTCCGCTTCGACACGGGACCGTCCCTGCTCAACTACCCCTGGGTCTTCGAGGAGCTGTTTCGCAGTGCGGGCTCCGACCTGCACGAACACGTGGAACTGCTGGAGGTCGAACCCGGCATCCGCTTCCACTGGACGGATGGCGAAAGCCTGCAGCTCAGCAGTCGCTTCGACAGGCTGCGTGATGAACTGGAACGCTTCGACCCCGGTGTCGGTCCACGCTTGTCAGCCTGGCTGGAGCGGGCCGGACGCAATTACCGGCTGAGTTTCGAGCGGCTGGTGACATCCAATGCTGAAAATCCGCTGCAGTGGCTCGGTGCCCTGCGGCTCAATGAGCTGGCCGGTCTCGGACTGCAACGCTCAATCTACAGCCAGCTGGGCACTTCATTCAGGAGCCGGCGGATCCGGGAGGCGATGGGCAGCTATGCCATGTACCTCGGCGGTTCACCCTTCGACCTGCCAGGACTGTTCGAGATCCTGCCCTTCGGCGAACTGAACTATGGCCTGTGGCTGCCCCGCGGCGGCATCTACGGACTGGTCCAGGCCATGACCAAGCTGGCAGTTGACAATGGCGTGGAGCTGCAGACCGGCAGTACCGTCCTGCGCATCATTGAGAACAACGGCCAAGCCCGCGCGGTGGAGCTGGCCGACGGCCGCATGCTGGCCGCCGATGCGATTGTCAGCAATGTCGATGTGCCGACCACCGACACCCAGCTGCTGCCGGCCGGAAAGGCCAGCCACAAGGGCCAACAGCGTGCCGGCCGGATGCCCATGACGCCGGGCGTGCTGACCTTCTACTGGGGTCTGCGGCGTCGCATCACCGGGCTGGGGCACCACAGCATCTTCTTCCCGGACGACTACCGGGCTTCCTTCGACCAGCTCATGCAGGGTAATGCCGTCAGTGACAATCCCCCGTTCTATGTGTCCCTGGCCAGTGAAACCGATCCGGGGCTGGCACCCGCGAACCAGTCCACGATGTTCGTTCTGATTCCCACTCCCGTGCTCAGTCGGCTCAACGGGATTGACTGGCAGGCCCAGCCCGGAAGACTGAAGGATTATGTGATCTCCAGGCTCAGGCGTGAGGGCTGTGACATTGAAAGTTCAGACATAGTTTTCGAGCAGCGCTACACACCGGCTGACTGGCGGGACCGCTTCGCGCTGTATGACGGCTCGGCCTTCGGGGCCAGCCACAAGCTTTTCCAGCTCGGCCCGTGGCGGGCCCAGAACTACAACAGGCATCTCCCCGGACTGTTCTACACCGGGGCATCGACAACACCGGGTACGGGCATGCCGCTTGTGACACTCGGTGGCAGGATGACGGCCGACAGGGTGCTGCAGCATGTCAGTTGAACGCTACGGCAATGGTCCGCTCAACTGCTTCGCCATCCCCGGCTGGGGTGAGGACAGCGCATCCTTTGCGCCCCTCGCGCCATACATCGACGAAATGGCAACGCTCTACGCCGTAGATCCTCCGGGCTACGGCGGCAGTCCCGCCCCAGCGGAGTATACGGCTGAGTGCATCGCGGACCGGCTCGCGGAACACTACGCAGCCGCCTGTGAGCTCGCCGGCGAGCGTATTGACACACTGCTGGGCAACTGCAGCGGGGCGATCCTCGCCGCCGAACTGGCACTGCGGCTGGACCCAGCGCCACGACGCCTCCAGTTCATTGATCCCTTTGCCTTCCTGCCAGGCTACTTCAGGGTCTTCCTGCGCCGGGACTTCGGCCGGCAGGCCTACAACACGACCTTTGCCAACCCAGTCGGGCGCTTCATGACGAACCTCTTCGCCGGCGGCCGTGAGGACCGCAGCACTGACATGACGGAGAGCTTCCGGGTGGTGGACCATGAGGTGACCTATCGCTACCTGCAGTTCTTCGGCGAGCTCAGCGGGGTCAGCACCTATAGTCCGCTGAAGGCTGATGTCAGCATCGTCACGGGAGAAAAGACTTTCGCGGCTGTGAGGAAGTCCGTCCTCATGTGGAGGGAAATCTGGCCTGATGCAAGTGTTGTCAACATTGCCGACTGCGGCCACCTGCCCATCCGGGAGGCCCCGCGGCAGCTGGTTGAGGCGTTCTTCAGCACGGGCCGGCCCGTCGGGGAGGCCCATCAGTGAGCATGGAACTGATCTGGCTGCTGCCCGGACTGCTCGTGGTTTTCCTCGGTGTCGCGCTCTGGACAGCCCTGGCCTGGCCTGCGGCCCGCGGGACTGAGAATGAGCCGCAGGCCGGAGCCATCAGTGTGCTCATACCCGCCCGCAACGAGGAACACAACATCGCCAGCTGCCTGCAGAGCGTCATGGCTCAGGGCCGTTCGGTCGGTGAGATCATCGTGCTTGATGACAACAGCACCGATGCCACGGCGCGGATTGTCAGCGCACTGACAGAACAGGACAGCCGCATCCGCCTTATCCGTGGTACGAAGCTGCCTGCCGGCTGGTCCGGTAAATGCTGGGCCTGCCAGCAACTGGCGGAGGCGGCCGGGAGTCCCTGGATGCTCTATCTGGACGCGGACACCCGCCTGCGGGATGCTGCCGCAGGACGTATCCTGGCAACGGCCACACATTTCAGATGCAGCCTGCTGTCCTGCTGGCCGGGAATGGACATGCACGGATTCTGGGAACAGCTGCTGATGCCGCTCCTGAATTTCCTGACATTCACCATGTACCCCGCCCCGCTGGCCTACATCCGCGAGGATGACGCTTCGCTCGGGCTGGCACACGGGGCCTGCATCCTCATGCGGCGTGAGGAGTATTACCTGGCAGGGGCGCATGCCGCGGTGAAGGATCAGCTCTTTGAGGACACGAAGCTGGCCCGGCACTGGCGTGAACAGGGCCTGCGCGGCTGCTGCATCGACGGCGGTGATCTGGTCCGGGTACGCATGTATGATTCACTGCGGGCCATCTTCCTCGGCTTCGAGAAGAACTTCTACAGCGCATTTGGCAACAGCTACAGCTTCTTCGCCTTCCTGCTGCTGCATCTCGGCCTGTTCCTGCTGCCCTTCATCCTGCTGGGCCTTGCCCTGGCGGGAACCGCTCCTGCGGGGCTGCTGCCTGCCGTCTTCGCTGCCAGCTGCATCGTGCTGGCAACACGGCTCGTCCTCAGCCTGCGATTCCGCCATCCGCTCTGGAGCATCCTGCTGCATCCCTGCGCCGAACTGCTGCTGCTGGCCATCGCCCTCAATTCCTGGTGGCGCACGGTCAGCGGCCGCGGAGTCCGCTGGAAGGGCCGGACCTACAATGCAGCGCGCCCGGAGGCCGGCTGATGTCCGGTGGCCAGCGTGTGATCGTGATCGGGGCCGGCCTGGGTGGTCTGGCAACAGCCCTGCGGCTGGCTGTCCGCGGACACAGTGTCACGGTCCTCGAACGGGGTGCACGACCCGGCGGCAAGATGAACACCTGGAAGCAGGACGGTTTCAGCTTTGATACCGGGCCGTCGCTCATCACCATGCCCGAGGTCTTCGCCGAGCTGTTCAGCGTGGCCGGCGAGGACATCCATGAGCACCTGCGGCTGCAGCGCCTGGACCCCGTTGCCAGTTACCATTTCCCCGATGGCAGCAGCTTCGAGTACGGCCAGTCACTGCCGCACTGGCAGGCCCAGATGCAGCGCCTGTTCCCCGCTGATATTGACGGTTTCCACCGCCTGATGGCGCTGGGCGGCCGCCTCTACGAACTGAGCCGCCGCACCTTCTTTGCCGATGCCCCCGGTGAAGCGCCCGATCCGCAGATGGCTTCCGCGCTCAAGTACATGCCGCTGTTGCACGGCTGGGGCAACTACGATGCCACTGTACGCCGCTTCATCAGGGATGAGCGTCTGATCAGTTTCTTCGGCCGCTATGCCACCTATGTAGGCAGTTCACCCTACAGTGCCCCGGCGACCCTGCTGGCCATTCCCTACCTGGAGTATGCCCACGCTGCCTGGTACATCGAAGGAGGCCTGTACAGACTGGTCGAGTCCCTGTGTGGACTGCTGCAGAAGCATGGTGTGACGCTGCGCTGCAATGCAGAGGTGGCGGCTGTCAACCACTCCGGTGGCCGGACCAGCGGTGTCCGCCTCAGTTCCGGGGAAAGCCTCGATGCAGGAATTGTCATCTTCAACGGGGATGCCACCATGCTCCCGGTCCTGCTGGGCACAGCCAGCCAGCCATGGACAAGCGCAGCATGAGCGGTTTCGTGATGCTGCTCGGCCTGGACGG
>JAHEFU010000127.1 GCA_024645305.1 Planctomycetales bacterium | reverse complement strand
ACCCATGTCGAGCATGCGGTCGGCTTCGTCCAGCACCACATTGTTGATTTCGTCGATACGCAGTTCGCCGCGCTTGAGGAAGTCAATCAGCCTTCCCGGAGTGGCAATGATGAACCTGTTGTCATGGCGCAGGCTCTTGAGCTGGGCTCCCTCGCCCACGCCACCGACGACAACGGTGGAGCGCATCCCCAGGCCGCGGGTGAAGCTCTGCAGCTCCTCCTCGATCTGGATGGCCAGCTCACGGGTCGGGGCCAGGATCAGTGCGTACTGCTCCCGGTCCGCCAGCATGCGGTCGATCAGGGGCAGCAGGAAGGCAGCGGTCTTGCCGGTGCCGGTATTGGCCAGCCCGACCACGTCGCGGCCCTGCATCACGGGGGGGATGGCCAGGTCCTGGATCGGGGTCGGGGCCTCATAGCCGCGCCGCTCCACGTTGACAAGCACTTCCCGCTTCAGGCCGAAATCGGCAAACACATGCGTGGGCTCGAAGGTCTCTTCGATTTCATGGATCACGGGGTTGTCACGGATGAATCCGAGGATGTCCACTTCCAGCTTCTGTTCCTTGGCACGGCTGCGCTTATTGCCACCTCCGCGCTGCTCCTGCTGGGGGGGACGGCTGTCCCGTGTGCGTTCACGCGCAGGAGCAGCCTGACCGGCACTGCGGCGCCGGCCGCGACTGCCATCGCTCCCCTCGTTGCGCTCTGGCCTCGCCGGAGCTGCTCCATCGCGGCTCCGGGCGGAATTGCTGCGCCCACGCGAAGCGGGGGCTGCGCCGGTGGATCCCTGCTCACTGCGACCGCCCCGGCCACGCTGAGGACGGTCCTGGGCGGCTGAGCCACTGCGCTGAGTATTGCCCTCGGAACGGTCACCATAGCGTGGTGCACGCTCGGTCTCCACATAGTCCCCGCCACCACGGCCCCGGCCCGGGGCGGCACTGCGGCCCCGTCCGGCACTGCGGCTGTTGCCACGCGGTTCATCTATTCTGTTGCCATAGTCATCCGGCAGCATCCGTGGCTCCGCGGGAATGCGGTTGCCAAGTTGCTCCGGGCGGCTGCGCTGCGCACTGCCACCGCGGGCATAACCCCGACGCTGGCTCGGACGGCGCGCGCCGTTGCCATACTCCACATGCTCGGGGCGCGGCTGCGCCTCGCTATTGCCATCCGGCCGCTCGTCGCGGCGCGGAGCGCGGTTGGGATGCTGGTTCTCACCTTGCCGGCGGCGCGAATCCCGCGCCGGCCCGGCTGCCCTGCCGCTGCGGTCGCTGCGGCCCCTGCCGGCTGAGCCCTCATTGCTGTTTCCGCCGGAGCGGCCACTGCGGCCGTCTGCGGAACTGTTCCGGTTGCCCTGGCCGTCATTTGAGCGGCCACTTCTGTCATCGCGGCGTTTGCCACCGCTGTTACTGCGAGAGCTTACGCGCCCGCGCGGTACGTATGTCATAGGGTATTCACATGTCCCTTGAAGATTACATGTCCCCCTGCCACGGGTCGTCTGTCACGCCCTCACCTGGTGCTACACAGGGGGCCCGAGCCGTTTGCAGTAAATGGTGATATCTATTTCAGCGCAAGTAGTTTGCGTGTCTAATATGAATATCGGGACGAGGCAGTATACCACCATATCGGGGAATTGCATCTATTTCACGATTTCCTGCCATCCATACACCCGTATAGGTGTTTCGCCTCAGGTGCGTTCAGGGCAGCTGCATCTGGCCGCTTTGCAGGATCCGGGACACCCATTGGGCATGGGGCAGGCCGCAGTGCCTGAGTGCCCTGAGTTCCGCCTGCAGGTCATACTCCACAGCGCCTGATTACCGGCCGGCCTTCCTCGCTACCAGGTACAGGCGAGTGCTGTCCATACTGAAGTCTTCCGCATCCAGGCTGCCATAGCTGGCCTCCACGCTGAAGCCGGCCCGCTGCAGCAGCAGGCTCAGTTCGCGGTAGCTGTACATCCTGAGCGAGCTGAAATGAGTGCTGACAATGAATTCATGCAGGCTGGGTTCCTCACCGCTATTGAGCAGCTCCGCCACGTCCACGAGCAGAGTCAGCGCCTCCGGCTTCTCGTTTACATCCTCGGGGGCGTTCACCAGGGTGACCCGGCCCTCGATCCGCCCCAGCTCGTGGTTGAATGTGCGCTGCTCCAGCACCAGGGTATTGCCAACCGTGACCCAGCTGCGGGGCCGGAAGTTCGGCAGCAGGGTCTCCAGGCACATCGTGTCGATCAGCAACCGCCCGCCGGGCCTGAGGGCCTCATGCATTGCCCGCAGCAGCTGCAGGTTCTGTTCGTCATCGAAGTAACCGAAGCTTCCCTGCCAGCAGATCAACGCATCAAAACGCGCGGGCCAGGGCAGCTCACGCATGTCGCGGTGCTGGTATTCCAGCTGCACATCGTACTTCTGCGCGGTCAGGCGGGCCTCATCCAGGAGCGGCGCACAGAGGTCCACACCAAGCACGGCATACCCTCGCTGGGCCAGCTCCAGGCTGATCCGGCCGTTGCCACAGGGCACATCCAGCACTGCCTGGCCCCGGCGCAGCGCAAGCACCCGTTCGATGAAATCCACTTCGCGGCGGTTGTCCTCAAGGCTGTGCGCCAGGCGCATCACGTCGAGGTAGGCTCCCGTGAAGAAGTACTGCCACCACTGCTGTCCAGTCACGCTGACTCCACACCTCCGCTTTCCACGTCGTAGCCAGCCCGGATCCAGTCCAGCATCCCTCCCTGCATGTTAACCGCCCGGCGGAAGCCCAGGTTGAGCATGACGGCTGCGGCGTATCCACTGCGATTGCCACTGCGGCAGACCAGCAGGTAGTCCTTCTGCGGGTCCAGGCGAGGCAGCTGCCTGAGGAATTCACCGCCGTTGAGATCAAGCATTACGCAGCCCGCAATGTGGGCTTCCGCGACTTCCGCCGGAGTGCGTACATCCAGCAGCACGAATGCGCTGTCGCTACTCTTCTCGGCGATGTACTGCCGGGCCTGCTGCACATCAATTTCCGGGACATCTGCCTGTCCAGGCATGCCTGCTGCCATGTGCAAGGCACCTCCAGGTTCATTTGCTGCTGGAGATTCTAACGCAGTAAAACATCTGTTGGAAATAACACGTCCAAACGCCCGGTATTACATACTGGTGGATTGGCTGCACACGCAGCAAGTTATAATCTGTGTGGAACTTAAGCGGAGGAATGACATGAGCAAGTATGATGACAGGGGTATGGCAATGTTGATTGCCGGGTTCGGTCTGGGCACCCTCGTGGGAACCGTGATCGGACTGCTTGTCGCTCCCAAGGCGGGCAGGGAATTGCGCAGCGACATCGCTGAGTACGGCAAGGACTACTACGACAAGGCCAAGGACTATTCGCGTGACGCGCTGGAAACCAGCAAGAGCAAGGCCCATGAGCTGATTGAGAGCGGCAAGGAGCGCGCGCAGACTGCCTACGAGTCAGGCCGCGAGAAGGCCGGTGAGTACAGTGCACGCGTTGGCGAGAAGCTCGGCCAGGTGAAGAGCCAGATTTCCGACCGCATGCACCAGAACGAGCATGCCGGGGATGGCTCCGGCGATGAAATCAGCCCGGCCTAGATCCGGCAGAATCTGGAGTGAATGTATAAGGGTGCCCTAGCGGCGCCCTTTTTTCTGGCAACTATGGAGAGTCCTGCGACATGCAGCACCGGTGTGCCGGCGGGGGGATCAGGAAGCATAGAAGTGGCGAGGGACGGACTCGAACCGCCGACACGGGGATTTTCAGTCCCCTGCTCTACCACCTGAGCTACCTCGCCGGAAGGAAAAATGGCGGGGGCGACGAGACTCGAACTCGCGACCTCCTGCGTGACAGGCAGGCATCCTAGACCACTAGACCACGCCCCCGCAGCCTAGCCACGATTCGAAAACCGAGGGAAACGGATTATAGCCGAGAAGATGCTTTTTTGCCAGTACAAAGCAGGCAATTTTGCTGCAGATCTGTCCTGTCAGATGCAATGGAGGTTTCCGGCCGGCAATATCAACACTGAATAGCCGTCTGAAGCTAGCAATGCAGGCTCCGGGGCACGTTGGAGCCTGACGCTGAACTGCGTAATCTTCAGTGTCCGCACCTCCGGGTGACTGATCGTTTATAATCTGAATCCATGAAACTACGCGGACCGCTGCTGCTTACCATGCTCCTGTTGTTGCTGAGCCTGCCGGCCTGGGCTCAGGTGGAGCGTAATTCCTCCAACCTGACCAGCCGCCAGCGAACTGATGGCGGCAGCCACCGCGGGGGCTGGATCAGCCCCTCTGGTACCGATGAGGAGCCTGTCTGGACCTACCGCCAGGAACTGGCTGTGAGACGGGTGTTCCGCAGTATCACTGCCGATGTTGCGGGACTGCTGGCCGCGTACTCAAAACCGGACAGTGAAACTCAGACGATTACGGCCCGGCTGGTAAAGCCAGAGATAAAGCAGCTGCAGCAGCGGACTGTCATGCACGAGGATGCCGATGTGGAAGTCCAGGAGGCCTTAGCTGCCGCTGCCACGGAGCCGTCCACGGATGCAGTGCCGGAGGACCCGGCAGAGGCCGCAGTGGATTCGCCTGAGGATTCTGCAGTTGTTGATCAGCCAAGCCTGCCACCTGCCCCTGAACTGGACACTGAAGAGATCACAGCAGATGCCGCCCCTGATCCACCGGCAGAGGCTGACACTGAACCCGCAGGCCGTGATTTCCGTATCCGTCGCAATCCGGACCGCAGCCGGCAGGGGATCGGAGAACTGCGCTTCCCGGAGGAACGGGAGGTTTCCACACCGCCCCTGACCGATGCCGTGGAGGAAGGGGTACAGCGGGCCCTGCAGGACAGTGCTGAAAGCGCGGAAGCCGCCATTGCTGACGGCAGCCCGGCGGACGCAGGGCTGTCCGCAGGGGCAGGATTCATTCCGGACAGAGATTCCCCCGCTCCGGCGATCCTGCAAACCACCGCCGGCCGGCTGGCAATCCCCGGCAGCCGGACTGCACCACTGCTGCCCGGTCCAGCAGGCGAGCTGCCGGCCCGGAAGGCTTACCAGATCCGGGATGACCTGCACCGCATCACCCGCGGCAATGGCAAACTGCGCCAGGTGGCTCTGACCTTTGACGACGGACCGCACCCGGAGTACACGGGGCAGATCCTGGCAATCCTCGACTTCTACAATGCCCCGGCAACCTTCTTCTTCGTCGGGGTCCAGGCCAACAAGCACCCCCAGTGGCTGCAGATGGCGCACCAGCAGGGTCATGAGATAGGCAGCCAGACCTATGATCACTTCCGCCTGCCCAAGCTGCCGCCGGGTGAGAAGGAATACCAGATCGACGCCTACCAGGATCTCGTGGAGCAGCTCACCGGCGAGCGCCCGCGCTTCCTGCGGCCTCCCGGCGGACAGATTGACGATGCAAGCCAGAAGCTGCTCAACGAGCGGCGGATGGTCTGCGCCATGTGGGACGTGGCGCTCAATGACACCCATGGCAACAAGACCCGCGAGGAACTGCTGCAGCACACCCTGGACAGTGTGCAGAATGGCAGTGTGATCCTGGCGCATGACGGCGTGCAGGCCACGATTGACATGCTGCCGGAGCTGATTGAGCGCCTGCGCGAGGAAGGCTACGAACTGGTGACGATGAGCGAACTGGCCAGTACGCTCTAGTCCTGCCCGGTATTCCCGGCCGTACCGGCCTCCGCCGCTTCCCGGACGTCAGCAGCCGCATCCAGCTGCGCTGAGATCGTTGTCACATTGAACACTTCCGCCGCACTGATCGGAATGCACAGTCTTGGCAACTGCCCCAGGGGCAGTTCGCCCGCCAGCAGCACCATGTCCCCGCCACCTGCACCAGTCGGCTTGCAACGTCCGCCATGGCGGCGGGCCCAGGCGTCCAGCTGGGTATGCACCGGCATGAAGTAGCTGATCCCGGCCGCCTTGCTGACTTCCTTCATCACCGCATTGTGCGCATCGATCAGGCCGAACAGTTCCGCCTGGCTGGAGTTGAACCAGGCCCGCCCGAGATACTCGGCAGCCTCGTGCAGCTCGCGGATCATCGCTGCTGCCTGCGGGTCATTGCCGGCCCAGAAGGAAAACTTGTCAGCAAGCTCGCGGCTGTCCGCCGGCTGCCCACTCCACAGGAGATTGAGGGGAACGTCGTCATTTTGCGGCCTGATCAGCTCCACCGCCACCGATTCCCCGCCGCGGAACAGCAGAGGCCGACCCAGCGCACAGACCGCGGCATCCGCCCCGCTGCCGACATCTCCCTGCGCCCGGCGGTGCACGGTCAGCACATCCTCGAGGAAAACCGCCTCGCGCCCGCTGATCCGCGCCCCGGCATTGAGCAGGCGCAGGCCGAGCACTCCGGCGGCTTCAGCGGCACTGGAGCCGATACCCAGCTTGAGCATCCGCCCCTGCGGATCCTCTGCATCAAAGGCCGCGCGGTCAATCAGTACATGAGGCAGGCCGTGTGTGCGCTCGTGGTTCTCACTGGCACTCATGAAATATGCCCGGCCCTTCTCCACCACCGGGGGATAATCACTGGCGGGAGCGCTGTCGCAAGTACTGAGCACCATGTAGCGCGGCAGCGGCAGCATCGTTGCCAGACCGCCATCCAGCACACCGTATTCCCCACTGAGCATCACCTTGCCGGGGACCAGCAGCCGGCTCATCGGCAGGCAACCAGCCCGGCCGGTCCCGCCGCACGGTTGGCAATCACCCTGACAACGCTGTTGATGGACTGCATCCGCTCGGCCACCTCGCTGAGGTCATCCAGGTGGCAGAGCACCGCCACGTGCGAGCCCGCATCCACGGTGTAGTAGGCCAGCAGGCCCTCCTCGCGCCAGCTGACGACACTGTGCATGATGTCCATCGTGCCGGCCTGCCAGTACATAAGGGATGGACGGGAGGCCAGCATGCAGCCATGCATGGCATTGGAGTTGGACTCCGCCAGTTCGCCGACCTCCACCAGGTCCCAGCTGCGCAGGGCATGCAGCATGTAGCGGTAGTCGTGCCGCGCCTGCAGCACCCAGCGCCGGTAATAGGGAGAGCTCTGCTCCGCCAGCTTCATGCCGGCCCGGGAACTGTATTTCTTGTCATCGCTGTCAACCACGCCGACGACCATTCCCCAGGGCACATCCTCGGCGGGAACCAGCAGGCGGGACGCCGGATTGTCTCCACTGGAGAGACTGCTCAGGCCACCGGAGATGCTGCGGGCGGCACTGCCGCTGCCGCGCCGGGCCAGCTGGCTGAGCATGGTCTGGCTGATGCGCTGCTCACTGAGTTCATTGAGGGCCGTTGCCAGGGCGGCGAAGGCCGAGGAACTGGATGCCAGGCCGCTGGCCATCGGGAAGCTGTTCTCGCTGTCAATGCGCAGATGCCCGCTGATGTAGTTTTCGCTGCGCCAGATGTCAAGGTACCTGACAACACGCTCGCGTTCGATACCCTCCGCGACCTGGCCGTTGATCAGCACCTCATCGCTCTCCCCGTCGATCCGGGACACGTGCGTCGTGGTGGTCAGTGAATCCAGCGCCAGGGAGATGCTCGGCGTGGCCGGGGTGTCGAGCGGCCCGCTCTTGCCCCAGTACTTGCACAGCGCGATGTTGGCATGGGCCACTGCGGTGACACGGCTGCTCATGTGGCACTTCCCAGCTCAAAGGGCAGCACCAGCGGGAAGCGTCCCGCCAGTTCCTGCATCATCGAGTACCGCTTTTCCGGATTGACGAGTGCAATCACCGCACCGCCACCGCCGGCCCCGGTGAGCTTTGCGCCCATCGCGCCCATGGAGCGCAGCAGCTCCACCGCCTGGTCCAGCTGCTCAGTGCTGACACCCAGGTCGGAAAGCAGTTCATGGTTTTCATTCATCAGCCGCCCGACTTCCTCGAGGTTGCCACCGCCCAGGGCTGCACCGGCCCGGGCCGTGATCTCCCCGATACGGGCCAGGATCGTGTCAACGTGACGCTGGTTCATCTCACGGCTGTGGCGCACCTGCTGCACAAGCTCTATGGTGCGGGCACCCGGCTCCACGATGCAGATGATGCCCGTGGCCTGTACCGGCACCCGGATTGACAAAGTCTCACGGGGCGGGCCGCTGCGGAACCAGA
>JAHEFU010000126.1 GCA_024645305.1 Planctomycetales bacterium | reverse complement strand
GGCTGCCGCCGCCACCGATCTTGTTGGTGCTCTTATCTACATGGGCGGTGGACTGCTTCCAGCTGTCCTGGGTACTGCCACCCTCATTGTCAGTGATGCTGGTGTCCTCGTTGAGCGTGATCGTGAAGTCCCGCATGCTCACGAAGATCTCGGGGTAGGCCGGGATGCAGGGATGGTCTCCCGGAGCCTTGATGCGCTGGTCAATGTTGATCTTGGTAGACTCTTCCCAGTCGCTCCAGGGATCACCGTCAGTGCTCCACTGGGTGGGATCAGTCTTCTGGTAGGGCCGGGAGATGTCCCCGTCCCACTTGACGAACCAGTCCTCGCCGGTAGCTGCATCAAGTTCGTAATAGAATCCCTCGAGCTCGAAGTCACTGGGGATCCAGTCGCCGTCGAGATCATTCTCGGGCTGGGGATCGATGTCCGGATAGGGCACACGGATACGGTCATCACCGATGGCGCTCGTGCTCTTCAGCACTTTTCCTCCGGCCTCGCCGATGTCCAGGGCAGCGTTGAGGCCGTCGCCATCAGCATCGGGCAGGTTGGAGAGACTGCCTATCTTGCCAACGGGGAAACCCTGCACGCCCCACAGCTCGTAGTGGTCCGTCAGTCCGTCCCCATCGGAGTCAATCCGGGTTGGGTCAGTTCCGATCATCGCCTCCACGCTGTCTGGTACGCCGTCGTAGTCCTCATCGCCAATAGTGCCGATCACCCTGTCCACGTTATCAGGCAGCTGGATCGCGCTGTCCGGAGTGGAAGGCAGGGACGTCTGATTGTCAGCACCGCCGCAGCCCGTCAGGCCAATCAGCAGGACTGCGATCAGTAGTCGGCTGGCAATCCTCTGGCTGTTGTTAGCTTTCCCGTACATATCAGAGTCCCTCATAGACACGCCACAAGACGGCGCTGAAATAATTCTCGCTAGGTGTGCGGGCCGTCAGCTGCGGGGCGAACACCGCCACGCGGCCATCAGCCGTCCGCACTGCGTACACAGTGTGATAGAGCGGATCCGCCACAGGGTAGAGCGGGTCAAGCAGGGGCATGCTCAGGGGGAGCAGGGGAGATCCAGCATCGATGTAAGGCCGCTTTCGGAGGTAGTTGTATTCAAGCTGGTCAATATCGGCCACAATGCCAATTTCGTACAGACCGGCTCCGTTGACAGCGTTGAGTTCCGCATGGAGTACTCCGGCCCCGTCACGGAACTGGTGCAGCACGACATCAAATGGCTCGTAACTGATGTGTTCTCCGTCCAGGTTGAAGCCGACACTGTTCTCCTCCGGAAAGACACCCAGTGGCTGCCACCCGAGGTAAGTAAGGTCCTCGTTGACAAGCTGGCCCAGCTCATTCGTGAGGAATTGCACAGGCAGCTCAGTCTTGATGTCACGACCATTGGTGGCGACCACCTTCTCTGTCCCCTTCCAGCGGTACTGGGCGGGTATTTCGTATGTGTAGGCAAATCCGTAGCGGGGATCCGCCGGATTGGCCTGTAACAGCATCTCCTCACCCTCATAGCTCTCGTCAGGCTTGAAGCGCATTTCCTTGATGCCACTGACATCGCGGCTGTAGGCCCGGATGATCCGTTCTGCGGGATCCACGGTCGCCCAGTAGATGATCGGCTTGGCCCGCAGACCACTGGGCGGGGCCTTGGCGGAATAGGTCCGTTCGATCGGGTTGCCGGGCTTGAGAGGCATCGCCAGGATGTTGACGAAATACTGAGGCGTCTCATTGATCAGTTCGTCATAGATGCCCTTGTCGAAGTTGAACTGCCAGTCCTGCAGATATGACTTGTACTTGTTCTTGGAGACCGGGTCATCGATGTTCACGATTATCGCGCCGCCTTCCTCCTGGAAGTCAAAGGCCCACATGAATGCATCTCCAAGGGTGACAACTGGCGGGCTGCCAACGTAGCTGCCCCGGTTATTGTAGGCGAACACGCGGATGTCGGACACCTTGCGTGCCGGCAGTCCGTTGAACAGGGTCTGGCTCAGTTGCGGATCCTCATTGAAGTCCAGGCGCACGCGAGCTGTGACATTCTGCAGTGCCGCTTCGTAGGGAGACCAGGCCCCCTGGGACACATAGGCCCGGCGGCCCGTATTGGGATCCGGCACACTGACCAGGGTATCCGCTTCAAATTCAATCGGCTCAATCACGATCGGAGCCCCGTTCTGGATGGCCTGCAGCTGGTAGATGGAGAGCCACATCGGACGGCCTCCCGGTTCGTCGAAGCTGGCGATGGCATCCGTCTGGGCCACCCAGTCCACAACCGTCTGGGCCTTGGCGGGCAGCTCGCCGGGGTATTCCACCAGCAGCTTGCTGATGATTGTATTGCCAACCTTGACATTGAAGTAGATCTTCGGGCTGTTGGCCGTCATCGTTCCCACGTTGACAAGCTTGAGGTTCAGGGTCAGCCTGCCGGCCTCCATGCTGTTGCCACTCACCGTGCGGGCTGTTGACCACTCTGAGGAGCTCAGCCCCGAGGTGTCATTGGTGTAGTTGTTCGCACCATAGGTGACCGAGGTTGAGTCGTAGGTGATGCCGGCCTTGATGCCGATTTCATTGGTCAGGCTGGTCTTGGAGATCACACCGGGCGGTACAGAGGCATTGAGTCCCACGATTCCCGCTTCGAACTTGAGCTGGCCCCAGACATCAACGGACACATTGAAGTCCTCCTGGGATTCCCAGCCACTTGTGAGCCGGTTCGCGCTCCAGCTGCGCTCAGCTTCCTTGCCATCACTGGTCTCCACCTCAACGTCATCATTGAGGTCAATCTGGTAGCCGCTCACGGCTGCGTAAATTTCCGGGTAGGCCGGGATGTCCGGGTGGTCACCAGGATGCTTGACGCGCTGGTCCATGTTGCGCTTGGTGGCTTCCTCCCAGTCGCTCCAGGGATCGCCGTCGGTGGACCACTGGGTGGGGTCGGTCACGTAGCGCGGCTTCTTCCAGTCTCCATCCCATTTGACCAGCCAGTCCTCTCCGGTTGCCTGGTCAATTTCATAGTAGAAGCCGTGCAGTTCGTAGTCGCTCGGGATCCCGTCGCCATCCTGGTCGTTTGGGATCTTGTTGAGGAAGGGGTCAACCACACGCATGCGCTCGGTCTCGATGGCGCTGACGCTCTTGAGGATCTCCCCAGGAACTTCCACTGGGTCCAGCGCACTGATTACACCGTTGTGATTGAGATCCGGCAGATCCGTCAGGCTGCCCATCTGCCCGATCGGGATGCCGTTCACACCCCACAGCTCGTACTGGTCCGTCAGTCCATCCATGTCACTGTCGATCTTCTCCGGATCCGTGCCGAGCATCTGTTCCACATTGTCAGGGATGCCGTCATAATCCGTGTCCACGAAGGACTGCGTGCTGCGAAGCGGCAGGTCCAGCGCCAGGCTGGCTGCTTCATCCAGCGGCGAACCGCCGCAGCCGCCGAGCAGCAACAGGCCCAGCACTGACGGCCAGATCGCTCTCCCGTAGTTGTTCACTCTGATTCTCCGGTTTTTGTTCATTGCCAATATCTCCAGGCCCCAGGCCATGTCTGCAAGGATGCTGAGGGTTGCTTAGAAGTTGTTAAGGTCCTTCAGCGGTACGGTTATCTTTGCCCAGTCACTGGAAAGGCTGCCCTTCACGGACTTGATCCAGAAATTGACATTCCACTGGCCGAAATCCGGAGGATCAGCTCCTGAGTCCGCAATGTTCACTGTTGTGCCGTAGGAAACTCCATAGCCAGCTCGCCAGTTGCCGCTCTCCGGCCAGTAGATGAATTCATACCTGACGGGCTTTGGTCCTTCATTGGGTGCGTACCAGAACACATCAAAGTTCCAGTCTGAACCGTAGCGCTGGGTGCCGTACACGTTGTCCGGAGGCTGCAGTCCCTTGCTGAACCCATAATTGCCACCACTGTAGGGTCCCAGTCCGTAATCCTTCTTGTAGGCCCGCACATAGTACGTACCTGCGAAGTTCGTCTGCACCATCGCAGAGCGCGTACTGCCACCGCCGATATCCATTGCTTCCACCCTCTGGCCGGTATATTCGTCCTGACGGTAGATCTTGAACCCATCCGGTGAATCACCATGGCTGGCTGTGTAATTCCAGCTCACGAGGATCCTGTCACTCCAGGAGCCGTCAGAGGCCTGGACACCGGTTGGCGTGTCCAGTACCGCAGCGTAGCCCAGGTCGTATCCATTGGTGGCGTCAGTGTAGTTCTCCTTGATGGAAATGACCCGGTAATAGTATGCGAGGGCAGTGTAGCTTGATCCATCGGGGGCCACGCCAACGTCATTGGTATAGCTCGTGGTCAGGCCGGAAACGATGTCCAGATCAGTCCAGGGTCCGGATCCGTACTTGAAACGCTGGATCTTGTAGCTGCCCACGGCCGGGCCACTTGCCGGTGATTCCCAGGTGATGTCGATCAGGCGTGAGTCCGTCCCATCACTGGCGCTGACGTTGGTGGCGGCACCGAGTGACACAGAGTAGCCGTACTGCTCAGGTGTGAAGTCGCTGGGAGCCTGGTTGCCATTGCGGTAAGAGCGCACCTTGAACCACCAGGGATGGGTCGCGGTTGTGTTCAGGCTGTAGCTTGTAACGAAACTGCCGACCCGCTCAAGCAGGTTATAGGGGCCGTCCGGGCTGTCGGAGATGTAAAGCTCGTAGCCGTCAAAGCTGTTGCCTCCGCTGCCGGGCCCCCATGTGACATTCACGAGGCTGGAACTTGTGCCCTTCGTTGCACTCAGGTTTGTTGGCACCGGGGGCGGGTAACCGATGGACAGGCTGTAGTTCGTTTCACCACCGCTGTTGAATTCAACCTTCACGTATCCCGTGCCGGAGATGCCTCCGGGGATGGTGTACTGGATTCGTTCGTTGTCGGTAACCGTCGATGAATAGGACAGCAGTTCCCCGTTGGGGCCGCGCAGTTCCATGTCGAGGTCGCCGACCTTGTGGGTGAACAGCAGGCGGATGTCCAGCTGGGCGTTGGGCACCATGTCAAAGCTGTACCAGTCACGCAGGTCGGAGCCTCCGAGGCGCCCGATGGCGGCACTGCGGTTGCTGTTCTGCACCAGCTCATAGGAATCAGCTGTGGACTGGCTGCCGTTGTCATTGTCAACAACGTCCTCCGGGTAGTACTGGATGGGGCCGACAGCCAGGTTCAGCAGGTAGTCAGCCCGGGCCCCGAGGAAGCGGTTGCAGCGGATGTAATACGTCCCGCCGTCGCGGAAATCGAACTCGAGATGCTCATTGCTGTTTGTACTCAGTGATTCGGCGAGGACGGAAACGCCGTCTGAGTCGATCAGGCGCAGGTTCAGGTCCGCACCTCCCGCATTCAGGCCGTCGAACAGCAGGTCCAGCGTGACATGCCCGCCGTCGTCCATGGTGAAGCTGTAGAAGTCGTCATCGTCACCGTTGTAACCCTGGCCGTTGGCATCCAGGAAGCCGAGGTTGCCGCGCAGGGTCGAAATGGCCTCGCGCCCGGGGATGAAGGTTGTCGCAAGGTCCTGGCGGATGCCTGTCAGCGCGTCACCGCCTCCCTGGTTGGGGCTGAAGGCCCCGGCCGCACCGCTGCCCTCGAGATGGTTGGCGGCGCTGTAGTTGTCGTTGTCCTCCAGCTCATCGTAGCGGTCCTCCAGCACGATCGGTATCGTGGCCACATTCGTGGCTTCAATGTCATCCTTGACGCGGACACTGACCAGAGCCACGGAGGGGAAGACGTCCGGGAAGATTCCCACTGGATAGTAGCTCTTGCCCAGGGCGATCACCCGCGGGCGAAGCTCCCACAGTCCCGTGTCGGTGTTGAATTCCACGTTCTCCAGGTCATAGGTGACCTGCAGGAAGGGGGATACACCGGTGCTGATCTCAAAGATGCCATTGTTGTCTATGTCCCAGGCATAATCAGTGATCAGACCGTCGGAGTCGAAACTCTGCTGGGCGTTGAGTGTGATCGTCGTCGGATCCTCCGCCACGCGCTCGGGCGGGATGGAGTCGGAATCGATGTCCGTGACCAGTACAGCCGTGGGTGGCGTGCCGACTGTGACGGGCACGATCTTCTTGGCCGTGGCACCTTCATCATCGGTGATCCGCAGCATTACGTTGTACACACCTTTCGTGGTAAAGATCTTCGAGTTGGTGGGCGTAGTACCGCTGCTCTCCTCAAAGGAGCCATCGCCGTCAAGATCCCATTCGAAATTGACGATGCTGCCATCGCTGTCGATACTGCCGGAGGCGTCGAACTGTACTGCGATGGGTGGGGCTCCGCCGTTGGGCGTTACGAGCAGCTGCGCCTGGGGAGGCTGGTTGCCGTTCTGGCCCTGGATCGTCAGGGTTGTCGAGGCCTTGCTGATGCCGCCGAGGTTGTCCGTCACCTTGACCGTAGCATCGAAGCTGCCCGCCGCGTCATATACATGGGTGGTCAGGCTGGATTCGTAGCTGATCTGATCAAAGATCTGGTCGCCGTCGAAGTCCCAGGCCCAGGAAATGATGCTGCCATCAGCGTCCGAACTGGGCGTGGCATCAAGCTGGATCTCATCCCCGGCGGTTGCCACGTTGGGGAAGGCCATGATGCTGGCGACCGGCAGGATGTTGTTGGGCGGCTCCAGCACATTGATCTGGAGATTGGCCACGCTGCTTTCGCCGTAGCGGTCCGTCACGCGCAGGCTGACAGGGTAACTGCCCACTGCATAGTATGTGTGCTTAACGATTGAAATGGTTCCGGTGTTCGTGTCGAAAGCGCCGTCGCCGTCAAAGTCCCATTCGTGCTGCACGATCAGGTCATTTGTATCAGTATCAGAGGATCCGCTGCCGTCGAACTGTACTTCCAGGGCGGCGGGGCCGGTCGTGACATTAGCCGTCAGGGCGGCGAAGGGGGCATTGTTGACGATGATCAGCTGCCGCCGGATAGCGGAAGCTCCGGTGTTGTCGGTGACACGCAGCCAGACATTGTAGGCCTTGCTTTCATTGAACACGTTGCTGATACGGGCACTCGTGCCGGTATCCCGTTCATAGGTGCCGTCATCATTGAGATCCCATTCGTACTTGACGATCTGCCCGTCCGGGTCAAAGCTCAGTCCACCGTCAAACTGCACGTCCAGTGGCGGGGCTCCCTTGACCGGCACCGCGGAAATGCGTGCGCTGGGTGGCCAGTTGCCTTCGCCGTTGGTGACGATTACTATCGCGGATTTGCTGGCGGTTCCGCCATCGTTGTCCTCTATGCTGAGGTGTACGTTATATGTTGAGTTCTCCGTGAAGGTGTACTCTACGGAGGGCAGGTTATCCTCGTAATCAGCCTGGCCGTCACCGTCGAAGTCCCAGCTGTACTTGACGATAGAGCCGTCAACGTCGTTACTGGTGCTGGCGTCGAACAGGACGCTCAGGGGCAGGCGGCCCTGCAGTGTGGGATTCTCTCCGTCAGGGATGCGGCGGTCCGCCACGATGTCAGTCATTTCCAGGTGGACTGATGGCGGGACGTTGCCTTCCATGTCCAGAACCGAGATGCTGCGGATGGCACTGGCGGTTTCGCCTGCGGAGGATGTCACGATCAGTGTCGTATTGAAGCGCTGGTTGCCATTGAACACGTACTGGGCAATGGGATCACTGCCGCTGTCCAGGTCGACCGAACCATCGCCATCAAAGTCCCACTGGTAACGCACGATCTCTCCACCGATGGCGAATGATGAAGATGCATCAAAGCCGACCGAGAGCGGGCTGGTGCCTTCCACGACTCCGGTGGAGAAGTTGGCCTGCACGAGGCTGGTGCCGACCGTGCCCAGGCTGGCATCCAGCTGGATCTCGATGGACTGGGAACCCTCTGTCTGTGTGATGATGTCAAAAGGCACAACACGATACTGGTACATACCGCTCGTGGGCTCGGAATCCACAAATGAGTAACGCACGGGCCACAGCGGCTGTACGGTGCTCATGGCCTTGGGGCCGGCCTCACTACGTGGAGCGGAAAGCGGGGAGGCAGCATCGGCCGGGTTCGGCAGTAGCTTGAATTCAAGCTCGCCGGGTCCCTTGCGGTAGACACGGTAACCGCTGATCTGCTCCTTCCAGTGCTGTGCGATCGGCGTGACATCAGCGGTGTTGATCAGCCCGTTGCGGTCACCGTCCACGCGGGCCAGT
>JAHEFU010000125.1 GCA_024645305.1 Planctomycetales bacterium | reverse complement strand
TGGCTTACTGGCAATGGCCTGCAGGCGGTGCATATTTCGGAGTGCCCCTGCTGAACTTCCTCGGCTGGTTCAGTGTCAGCTATCTGCTGCTGCTGGCCCTGCCCGCCGGCCAGACGCCGCCGCGGCAGTCCATTCTCGCCGCACTCTCCATCATCGCATTCTACGGAATCATTGCCCTGGCGATGCCGGGCCTGCAGGCCCTTGCACTGGTCGCAGCGGCGCTCATAACCATCGAGGCCGTCCGGTTCGGGAAGCACAGCCAAGCCGGTTCAGCTGCCTGAGCCCTCTGTCGTTGCCAGCCAGACCAGCCGCAGGCTGCTGACCTCGATGTCACTCTTGCGCGGGGCCAGTTCGACCCGTTCCACTGCCAGGTTGTCAACGGAGTACTGCTGCTGCAGTTCGGCCAGCCTGCCGGCCATCTCCTCACGCAGCTCCTCAAGGTCAGCCTCGTACTTCTGCAGCTTCTCCCTGGCCTCCCCGATGTCATCCTTCTCCCGTTTCGTGCGGCCGACGCTGCGCGCTGCCGTGCGTGCACTGTTGAGCTTGCTCTTCGTCAGGCGCCTAGTGCCGAACACCGTGTCGAGGATCGCCCCACCGATGGACAGGTAGCTGTCCATCTTCTTCTCCGAGTAGTCCTGCTGCTCCTCCGCCAGCTTACGCTCAGCGTTGTCAACCCGTTCCTCCAGCCTGTCAATCTTCTTCCCGTAGTCACTGCGCAGCTTATCCATTGCAGTGTCCCGCTCCTCACGCAGCGCCTGGCTGAGCCGGGCCTGGAAGTCGCGCGGGCTTTCACCCGCCTGCGAGTACATCTTCAGGGAACTGCATTCGGACAGCGTCACACCGAGGGACTGGTAGGCATGCCCGGCCAGGGACTTGCGCCAGGTGTCGTAGCTTGATTCCTGCAGGGCCCGCGCCGGCAGGGCCATGAAGCTGCCTGTTTCAGGCGCTTCCACCGTTGTTTCCAGGGCTGGGCTGGGCTGGGCCTGCTCCCAGGGATCCGCGCCGCTGTGTTCATCGAGCGGGGCCAGCAGCGTCACATCACGCCACTCATCCCAGCCGCGCTTGCTGTCAACGTAGTGCAGGGTCAGACCTCCGAGCAGCGCAGGCCGGTAGCCGCCGGTGGATCCACCGCCCGGACTGAGCTGGAAGCATTCCCCGGCGGCCCTGGGCAGCAGCGGTCGCTGCGTTGTCACTTTCTCATCCTCGGTCTCTTGCACCGACGGTGCTGCGGCAGCCACTTCCGGTTGCACCGGCGCTGCATCCGGCTGCTGGCCCTCACACAGAATCCGGATCTGGTCGCGGCTCAGTGGTCCACGCAGGTAGCTCATGGCCCAGCGCGTGCTCATCACAAGCGGGCCCTCGGCATGCACGTTGTGCAGCAGGAATTCCCGGCTGTCCAGTGCGCTGATGGTTTCCTCGATCTGTCCGCGGTCCAGGCCCGTCCCGCCCTGCGCCCCGATCAGGCCCTCGATCATACGATCCTTGTCCCGCTGCGTCTGCAGCCGGCCCAGCAGCCAGGTACCGGCATTTGAGAGTGCCTTGTAGTCCAGGTCCACCGGGTTCTGCGTTGCCAGCACGAGGCCCAGCCCGAAGGCCCGGGCCTGCTTGAGCAGCGTCAGCATCGGCGCTTTGCTCGGTGGATTGGCAACGGGGGGCAGGTAGCCGAACACCTCATCCATGTAGAGCAGTGCCCTGAGGCTGCCGGTGCCCGTCTGCTGGCGCACCCAGCTGACGACTTCGTTTAGCAGCAGCGTGATGAAGAACATCCGTTCTGCTTCACTGAGATGCGCGATGTACAGCACCGACAGCCGTGGCTGGCCCTCGGGCGACCACAGCAGAGACTGGATGTCCAGTGCCTCACCCTCGGTCCAGGCACTGAAACTCGGCGAGGCAAGCAGGTTGTTGAGCGCCGCCGCCAGCCCCATGCGCTCCTTCGGCGGGAAGAAGCTGTCGAGGTCCAGGATCCCCACCTGGGCAAAGGGCGGTGCATTGATCAGGCGGATCAGCTCCGCCAGGCCGCAGTCCCGCCCCGCGCGCCATTCATGGTCGAGGATGCTCGCCAGCAGGATGTGCTCGCGGCTGCGCAGCGGGTCGGCGTCGATACCCAGCAGGCTCAGCAGTCCGCTGACACTGCCACTCACACGCTCGCGGAATGCATCGCCATCTTCCATGATTGCGGCCACCGGGGCATTGAAGGATTTCAGGACTGACAACTGCAGCCCTGCGTCGCTGCCCGGGGTGTAGACCCGCATCTCCACGGACTTGCGCAGCTTGCCGATCCGCTCGCCGTCCTCTCCCCAGCCGGCCAGCCCCTTGCGCCACATCTCGGCCGTCGCCCTGGCGAACTCAGGGACCGTCTGGCCCTTGCGTTCAGCGGCACCGGGGTCGATCCAGGGCTCGAAACTCTCAGCGGACAGATCAGGGAAGGTCAGCAGCAGATTGGCGATGTCACCCTTGAGGTCGATGGCGATCGCCGGCACGCCGTCCAGTGCCGCCTCTTCCAGCAGACAGGTACACAGGCCCGTCTTTCCGCTGCCCGTCATGCCCACGCAAACGGCATGTGTGGTCAGGTCGCGGGAGTCATATAGCACCGGCGCGGGTGTGCCGGCCTGCAGACTGGCACGCTCGGCCCCGAGGTAGAACACCCCAAGCTTTTCGAATACCTGCGGGTCGGGAATCTGCTGTTGATCACTCACTGTGGCCTCCGTTCCCCTCATTTTAGAGGAGGGAGGCGCTCAGTCAGGCAGATGCGCTGCGCGCCGTGCAGGACTTGAGCGCATCCAGCGCCCGGGCCCGGGCAAAGCGGTGCTCCACCACAGGGGCCGGGTAATTGTCACCCAGGCGCAGTCCGGCAGCCTGCAGTTCCGGCGCTGAGGCCGTCCAGGGCGAGTGGATATGCCGGTCCGGCAGGCCGGCCAGCTCGGGAAGCCATTCCCGCACATAGCTGCCGTCCGCATCAAAGCGCTGGCCCTGCAGGATCGGGTTGAAGATGCGGAAGTACGGAGCGGCGTCAGCCCCGCTGCCGGCCACCCACTGCCAGTTGAAGGAATTGAGCGCCAGGTCGTAGTCAATCAGCCGCTCACGAAACCAGGCCTCACCCAGCTGCCAGGGCTGCAGCAGGTGCTTGACGAGGAAACTGCCCACGACCATCCGCGCACGTCCGGGCATCCAGCCCTCCTGCAGCAGCTGGCGCATCGCCGCATCCACCACGGGATAGCCCGTCCGGCCCTCGCGCCAGGCCTGCAATGCATCTGCGTTGTCATCCCAGGGGAATGCACGGAACTTCTCCTGCAGGGGCTCGTCCGGCAGCGTGGGGAATTCATCGAGTACCTGGCAGCAGAACTCCCGCCAGACCAGCTGACGCAGGAATGCCTGCGCCCCCTCAGCCAGGCCGGGATCCCGCGCAACAGCCTGGGTAACCTCGTCCCAGATGCTGCGCACGCTGATTACGCCTGCAGCCAGCCAGGCGGAAATGCGCGAGGTGCCGCTGATCTCCAGGCTGTGCCGGTCGCTGCCGTAGTACTCCAGGCTCTGCCTGATGAACTCCCTGAGGGCTGCCCGGGCCGCCTGCTCCCCGGCCGGCCAGTGCGCAGTCACCGTCTGGGCCGCTTTGTCCTTTTCTCCTGCCAGATTCAGCTCAGGCACGGAATCCACTGATGTTGCCATTGCCGTAAGCCGCTCAGGAGCCGGCAGTGGTGCCGTGTGGCGGTAGCGCTGCATGAAACGCCGGTGGTACGGTGAAAACACGCGAAAGGCCCGGCCCTGCTGGTTGAGGACGGCCCCCAGCGGCAGCAGGACATTGCCAGGCTGGATCCGCCAGTCCATCCCCAGTTCAGTCGCGGTCCGCTGGATGGCCAGCTCTTCTGCAAGGGCCGGCGGATCGTGCCCGGCATTCAGGTAAACCGCCTCCGCCCGGACTTCCGCCTGCAGGTCCCGCAGAACCCTGTCCGGCGGACCACTGCGGACCAGCAGCCCACTGCCATACCGCCTGCGCAGGGACTGGTCGAGGGCCTGAGCATTCGCCAGCTGCCAGGCACGGAACACCGCACCGGGGTCCCAGACATTCGCATCCGCTTCCTGCCAGGCCAGGACAGGCAACACGGGCCTGCCGGAATGCGCGGCCTCCGTCAGCGCCGGATTGTCATTCAGGCGCAGGTCGCGGCGGAACATGAGGATGACTGGCTGCTGCTGCTGTTGTGTCCGTTTCATTTCAGGCCGTCTGGCTGTGCATCAGACTATGGTCCTGCGTTCCGGCAACCCGGCGCAGGCTGTGCAACAGGCATCCCGTGTCTCAGCCTGCACGAGCTCCTGGACCACCATTTCATACCAGCTGTCACCATACTGCATGTGCTTCCTCCCGGGGATTCCTGATCCCACAGCAGGAGTCTAGCCTTCAGTTGGCACGAAACTGGGCGGAAACTTTGGTGAAAGTGTGGAGCCGCCTAGTCATACTCGGAATACAGCGGGTAACTCTGGTTTTGCCAGGAGTCATCCACGTAGACCGTCAGGTTGACGTC
This sequence comes from Planctomycetales bacterium, assembly GCA_024645305.1. Classification (GTDB taxonomy): domain Bacteria; phylum 4484-113; class 4484-113; order 4484-113; family JAFGCY01; genus JAHEFU01. The sequence goes on along the minus strand of JAHEFU010000125.1, from coordinate 3,617 downwards.
GAAGTTGTTGTAGCCCGAGGCACTGCGGTACTGGTTCATGCCGAGGTCGAACTTGACCTCCGCACCGATGAATGTTGACAGCAAGTCATTGATCCTTGCCCAGGTCGCGTCATAGCCCGCGTCCGCGGCAATGCTCAGCGGGCCGCCGGGGATCTGCAGGGAGACGGGCTGGCCATCTTGCGCACTGCCGTAGTAGTACCCGGTGGACACAGGTCGGATCTCCATTGGCAGGTCACTGAAGGCACCTTCCAGCGGGAAGCTCCCAAGGATCACGTCCAGGTCCTCCGGCAGCATCTGCAGGAAGTCAATGCTGTACTCCCAGCCGTTGTCAGTCTGGAATTCCGAGCCGATCACCACGGGATAGCTCTTGTAGTCCACTAGCAGGTCGTTGCCACTATCCGCACGGGCCTCATTGACAACCTGCACGATCCAGCCGATGGCATGCGTATAGGGCATGGGCAGCCTGTCCCCCCACCAGCCATAGTTCGGGGAGGTGATCTGCGTGGGGCTGGTCAGTACCAGGCGCGTACCGAAGATGAAGTTGCGCTGATCAGGCTCCTGGGCCATGGAGGTCTGAACCAGCATGGCGCTGATTGCCAGGCCCAGCATGGCGATGATGAAAATGTGTCTCAGTGTGTATCGCATGGTTTCACCCCTTAAAGCTGATGTCCCCATTCTACTACCGGCTGGCAGGCTCTCGGGGAAAGCGCTGACCCCGGCAGCACAAACCCGGACCGGCGGGGTATTGACCGGTCCGGGCGAAGCTGCTTGGCAGCAACTGTGTTGCTGCTCCTACTGAGGAGGCAGGATTACCTGGTTGATGATGTGGATCACACCATTGGCCGCGATGATGTCGGGAGTGCTGACCGTTGCACCGTCAATCAACAGGCTGCTGCCGCTGAGGCTCAGGCCGGCGTTGTCGCCGTTGACCATGTTGATCTGGGACTGGCCGGTCAGCAGCTCCGACCTGAACCCGCCCGGTGCGACGTGGTAGGTCAGGATGTCAATCAGCGTGTCCTTGTTTTCCGGCAGCAGCAGGCTGTCCAGAGTGCCCGCCGGCAGGGCCGCAAAGGCCGCATCGGTCGGGGCAAAGACTGTGAACGGTCCGGTGCCCTGCAGGGTCTCGACCAGGTCAGCCGCGGTCAGGGCTGTCACGAGGGTTGAGAAGTCGCTGTTGCCAGCGGCGATATCAACGATGTCCAGGGGCAGCAGCACCGTGTCAATCACGTGGATCAGGCCGTTGCTGGCTTCGATGTCCGTTCCCGTGATCAGCGCCATGCTCTTGCTGTTGCCAATCATCGGTCCGCCACTGGACTCAATCGCCAGGGACTGGCCGAACACGCTGGTGAGGCTGCTGCTGCCAAGCACGGCAGCGGCCCGGTACTCACCACCGACAACGTGGTAGGTCAGGATGTCAGCCAGGGCGCCTGCATTCTCCGGCTGCAGCAGGCTGTCCAGGGTGCCTGCCGGCAGCGCGGCAAAGGCGGCATCCGTCGGAGCGAACACCGTGAATGAGTCAGTGCCGCTGAGCACACTGTCGAGACCGGTGGCCTCCAGCGCCGTCAGCAGGGTGCTGAAGGAACCCGCCGCGCGAGCGGTTTCCACGATATTCTCCGTTTGTGGCTGGGGCTGAACGTTTCCGTTGTCATCATCCCCACTGCAGGCGGCGAGCATCAACAGGGATGCCCCGGCCAGAATCACATTCATCATCTTGTACATACTAATCTCCTTGCAGCTCTTGAAATTTAGTGACAGGAACAAGATAGCCAGAGGATGTTGGAAAACTGTTGCGGAGAAATCGAGAGAGTGTGGAACCGGGGCAAGGGTGAAAAAAAGGGCCCGCCATTCGCGGGCCCCGCAGATACTATTCGGATCTGGGTTCCGGCAGCCGTCTTGCAGCAGCTGCCAGGAGCCGGAAGTGTAGCACAGATTCGGCGGTTCTCAGGATCTGCCCGCAGTACGGATCCGCAGCATGGTCCCGGCTAACACGGAGGGCAGGGCCAGTAGCGCCAGCAGCACGCCGTACCATTGCGGCGGCGCCGTCCGGCCTGCTCCCAGCGGTGTGTCCAGGGCGTACAGCACACCCAGGACCAGGCTGATGATGCCGAGCGCCAGACCATGCGCCAGGGGCCTGTCCGGGGCCAGCCGGGCACAGACCCAGCCGCCTGCCATGGCGGAGATGATGCTGAGCATGATGTTCGCAGCCAGGTAGTCGCTGCTCACCGAGGCCTGCCAGCGGGGCACGATCGCCAGCACGATCATCAGCAGGAGCATCACGAGGATTGCCAGTGTGAGATAGCCCGCCAGCACTGCCCAGATGGAACGCATTACATGCATCACACCGCGCTGGTTCCCCGGTTTCGTTTCAGGCAGATTTTCCATCAGAGGGCCTCCTGCAGGCCTGCCGTGCCGGGCTGTGGCTTTCGCCGGTCTTATGCGAGTGCTTCTGGATCAGCAAAATGATATTGACAGTCTCGCACCCCGAGGACAGCGGCCCCCTTTGCCTCCGCTTTGCCATCCGGCGTAGGCGGACGATCAGGCGATTCAGTGCAGGGTGCACCGTGGGCCTAAGGTAGCAGCCTCCTGCCGGGGCTGTCAAACCCGGGATGTCCGGCAATCCACTGTATAATGAGGGGTGTTATACCCCGTCTGCGTATTTTCCGAAGTGTGGCCTGCCAGGCCCATAGGCACCTGTCCGGCAATCCAGACCTGGAAACAGAAATGAGCAGACAGTACCGTATCGCAGTTGTCGAGGATGAGCACAATATCCTCGAGGTGATCACCTACAACCTGCGCCGCGAAGGCTACCGTGTACTGGAAGCCCGTGACGGAGTCGAGGGCATTGACATGATCCGCCGCGAGAAACCGGACCTGGCACTGCTGGATATCATGCTGCCGGGCATGGACGGCCTGCAGATCTGCCAGAGCATCAAGACTGACGTTTCACTGCGCCACATTCCCGTGCTGATGGTGACTGCCCGCTCGGAGGAGTCCGATGTCGTGCTCGGCCTCGGGATCGGCGCCGACGACTACATCGTCAAGCCCTTCAGCCCGCGCGAACTCGTGGCCCGTGTCAGGGCCTCGCTGCGCCGCCTGGGCCAGTCCACTGACGACGGGCGGACCGTTGTCAGCGTGGGGGGCCTGCGCCTTGACAGCGAACGCCACCGCTTCCATGTCGGTGAGGAGCAGATTGAGCTGACAGCCTCGGAGTTTCAGATCATGAACCTGCTGATGCGCAGCCCCGGCCGCGTCTTCAGCCGCGAGGACATCCTCAGCCTGACCGGCAGCAGCGGCGGGATCGTGATCGAACGAAACATTGACACCCACGTGAAGTCCATCCGCCGGAAGCTCGGTGACAGCCGCGACCTCGTCGAAACCGTGCGCGGCGTGGGCTACCGCTTCCGGGAGGACTGATGGCGCTGCGCACGCAGTTCTTCTGGAAACTCTACTCGGTCTACGCCTTTCTGATCGTGATCACTGCACTGACGGTCGGGCTGCTGATCCATCTGCGGATCTCACGGGATTCCCTGCAGCGCATCGAGCATTCCCTCGAACAGCAGTGCCTGATGCTGGAAGCGCTGTCGCAGGACTCCCTCACGACCGGCCGGGCCGGTGCG
>JAHEFU010000124.1 GCA_024645305.1 Planctomycetales bacterium | reverse complement strand
CAGCGATGAGCAGAAACGCAGCGATGCTGACACGCTCGTGGCATTGATGAAGCGCATCACGAAGAAGCCGCCGCAGATGTGGGGGCCGTCGATCGTCGGCTTCGACAGCTACCACTACCGTTATGACAGCGGGCGCGAAGGGGACATGTGCGCGCTGGGCTTTTCGCCGCGCAAGGGCAACCTCAGCGTCTACGTGCTCAATGGCCTCGACAGGTACGTAGATGAGCTGGAGAAGCTCGGACCGCACAAGATCGGCAAGAGCTGCCTCTACGTAAAGCGCCTCAGTGACATTGACATGAAGGTACTGGAGAAGATCCTGCGCGCGTCCTACACCTATGTGATGAAGCATATGGATGTGAAATAGGCAGGATTGCGAGCCGGGGGAACAGTTGCCCGGTTTAGGTCCGGACATCCATTGTCAGAATGGATTCTGGCCTCCGTATTCCTTCGCGTCCCTGCGCCTCTGCGATAAACAAAACCGCAGGTATGTCCCTCGCCTGTCACGCCACAGGGGTGATTGCCACCCTTGCACAGCGAGCCGTCAGCCAACCAGCGATTCCATTGTGCGCAGGTCATGCCAAGACGTGACGCAGCTCCGTCTTCACTTGCGTATTCCTTGTTAAACTTTGTGCTCTCTGTGGCCTCTGTGGTTGAGTCTTCAGGCGCAGCTGCGGCTCTGCCTCCGCTTCGCGCTCCGACTACCTCCAAAGCGGGCAGCTCCGCTCCCTCCGCTATCATCTCCCCCATGGAAATCACCGGCAGCATCCTTGAGCGCAGTCGCGCCATCCAGTTCAGCAGGCGCTACCTGCTGGCCTGCCTTGACCAGATCACGGACGAGGCGCTGGATTTCCGCCTCACGCCACCCAACGGGCAGTTGACCTACAGCATCCGTGAGCACCTGCTGCACATTGCCGACGAGGGTGACATCTGTGTCTGGATCAGCAAGCACGGGCAGCATATGCCTGAGGATGGCTGGCGCCTGAAGACCAATCCCGACGGCAGCTGGACGGTCACCGGCGAGTGGCCTACGCGCGACAGCATCCGCACGGAGCTTACGAAGAGCTGGGCCTTCCAGGACGAATTCTTCTGCGGCCGTCCGGCCACCCAGATTGACGCTGTGATCTCTGACAAGCATCCGCATCTGGTCTGGGAGGCCATCGACTGGATGCAGATCCATGAAAGCCAGCACCGCGGCCAGATCATGACCCTGATCCGCATGGCGGGCTTCGAACCGCCACAGTGGAAATGAAATAGTAGTCAGTAAACAGTAATCAGTGATCAACGAGAAGCAGTCTGCAGAAGCAGAATTGGCAGTTTCCTGTTGTCAGTTTGATGAATCCCTGAACTGCTTCTCATTCTGTGCCTGTTTTCCTTCTGATTACTGCCCATTGATTTATACTCTTCACATGCTGAGCCGCTGCACTGAATTCGACTTCATCACCTTCGGCAGGGAGTACCTGCTGCTTGCGCTTGACAGATGCACTCCCGAGGTGCTGGACTTCCGACCGGATGCGGGGGAGCATCGCATGTATTCCATCCGCGAGCACTTCCTGCACATCGCCGACATCGGCGAGCAGTTTGTCAACGTGAACTTCGTCGGCTTCTGCACACTTGACGCCCACATGCGCCTGGCATCGAAGCACATGGGAAAGGAATTCTGGGTCAATGGCAACTTCCTTGACAAGGCCAGCATCAAGGCGGAGCTGGAGAAGAGCTGGAAGCTGCAGGACGAGGTAGTGTTCGACAGGCCGCTGTCAGATTTGCTGAAGCCGGTCACCCTGCGCGGCAGCACGCTCTCCGAGGAGATCAGCTGGTTCGTGTTCCACGAGAGCCAGCACCGCGGCCAGATCATGACCCTGATGCGCCTCGCCGGGGTCGAGCCGCCGGAGTGGTAATCAGCCGCTTGTCCCACTGCGCAGGTGCATCGCCGCCAGGTTCCCCGCTGCATTCCCGCTTTCCAGCGCGCGGTTGATGCTCGGCGTGCCCGGGTAGTCGCCACAGAGCAGCAGCTGCCGGTCGCGGAGCAGTTCTTCATTGCCGGGCAGGCTGTCCAGCGTGCTGGGACGGGGCAGGGCCTCGCTGACTTCGTTGACATGCACAAGTTCCCATGACTGCACGGCGTTGCCAAACCAGCCCTGCAGCTGCTTGCGGACTCCGCCTTCCAGTTCCGCGGGCCTGCTGTCCATGTCCAGACTGCTGGCCAGCACCTGTGACGCGGCACCGAAGTCATATGCGGGATGGAGATTGCCGGGGATCGCCAGATTGCAGACCGGGCCGTTCTCGCTCCTGCCGGACAGGTACAGGACGGGATCCGCCGAGGGGGACTGTGGCGCACTGAAGTGCAGGCTCCGGACACCCTGCATGGACGGCAGGTCGTAACGCCCCAGCAGGCCCGCCGCAGCAGTGGGCTGCGTTGCCAGGATTACCAGGCTGCAGCTGGCGCTGCCCCCGTCCGCCAGCCTGAGCTGTCCGGGTGCCAGACTTGACACTCTCCGACCGCAGTGGATCTTCCCTACATCCAGGCCCGCAGCCATTTCACGGGGCAGGGCCTGCATGCCTGCGGCGGGCAGCGTGGCCTGACCCCGACTGAACATCAGCAGCAGTTCGCGCATGTGCCGCCATTCGATGTCCAATTCCCGGTTGAGGAAGACAGCCCGGAAGAACGGTGCAATGAAATCGCCGATGAAACCCTCACTGAACCCAAGCTCCGCCAGCGCCTGCAGGCAGGTTGTTTCCAGCAGCCGGGGTGCATTGCCTGCGTTGGCAAGACCGAGGCGGGCGAGGGCTGCCATGTCGGATGGACGGGCCGGGCTGCGCCTGAAACCGGCCAATGCGCTGAGTGGCCGCCGCCGCGGATCCTGGAATGACAACAGCCTGCTGCCGGAATGGATGCGCGCTCCCGGCTGGAAGGCAGCCAGCTCCAGTGCAGTGATGTCAACGCAGTCCTGCAGCGCGGGGTAGCCGTCGTTGAGCACCTGGAAGCCCCGGTCAAGCAGTGCGTCATTGACCGTGTCCGTGCGGATCCTGCCGCCGACCTGGTCCGAGGATTCAAGCAGCAACCAGTCGACATGCGCCTTTTCGAGCTGCCGGGCGGCGGCCAGTCCGCTGATGCCCGCGCCGATGATGATCACTTCCGCCTGCACAGGTAGATTCTATCCGTTGCCGCACTTGTTTAACTGGGAAGCCGCGGCAGCGATTCTCTCCGTAAGCCAGGGTGGCCGCCGGATGCTTAACAGGCTCCGGGACCGGCGGGCAGTCCATCCGGTGGAGAAAAACAGGTGGTGACTTATGGATAAGCTGCGAAACGTGTCAGTTGCTGCATTGTGTGCCCTGTTGCTGGCGACGGTCCTGGTTTCCCTCCCGTTGTGCGCGGCATATGCGGATGAAGGCCGGAATCTTCGTGAAGTGCGAGAGGAATTGACTGGTCTGAAACGCATATCGGAACTGCGCAGTGGAGCGGAAATTCCGGAAACTGTAAGGCATCTGCCGAGCAATGAATACTTCACACTGGTCCCCGCCGACCACTGGGCCTATCCTGCATTGAAACATCTCAGCGACCAGGGCCTGATCGATGGCTATCCCAGCGGATTCTTCAAGGGCGACCGTCCGCTGACTCGCTACGAGTTTGCACAGGCGATGTCCAGGCTGCTGCCAGTGGCGCAGACTGACCAGGAAGCCCAGCTCGCAGCCCTGGCCCTGCGCACCGAATTCACCGAGGAGCTGAGGGGGATTGAAGCACGCCTGGAGCAGCTGGCACAGCAGGTTGAGTATCTCAAGCAGCGGATGGGCCAGGTTGCCAGCGACAATGACTCAGTGGGCACTCCCTAGGGCAGGTGCTAGGGCAATTCTGGCAATGCTCCTTGCCTGCCGGACTACACACAGCGGCCGGTCCTGGGTCACTTAGTGCCATCACCAAGTGACATGTAACGAAAAAACGCCCGGCCAGTCATTCACTGTGCCGGACGCAATTCATACGTTGTTGTCAGACCAGCTAGGTTCCCTTTCTTCCTGAGCTGTCCAGCATGATGTCCCCCGCGTCGAATCCCTGCTCACTGTCTCCTGATATTGAAAGCAGGCGAATGGTGTATTGCACATCATGTCGCAATTTCACCCTGCGCAGCTTGTCCTTTCCGTCCGGCACCAGGTAGCTGTCCACCACGAATGCCAGGGCTCCGATGCCATCCTTCCGCTCATCAACGTCAATCGCCTTCGTACTGAAGGCTTCGTCAAGCGAATCATGCCATTTGCCTTCAACGAAGACCTGGGCGACAATCCGCTGCTCCACCGCCGAGGCAAAGCTGACTGCGATTGCGCTGCGCTTGTCATCGGAATAGTCCGTCAGCCTGATCTGGGAGATCGCGGCATTCTCGGCTGCACCCGGACCGGATGCATCACAGGACGGTCAAGCCATTACCGGGCGGATCTGCAGCGCGAGAGTTGCCACCGCCAGTATTGCAACAAGGATCATTCTTGTCATATGGGTCTCCAGGAATTGATTTCTTACCGGTAATAGTATTATTTTGATAATTATTTATCGTTAAGATTCTGGATTATGCAAAAGGATCGCAGAGTTAAGTGCTGGATTTTCCTGACGAACTTCCAGTTTTCAGGCAGGGATCACCGGCAAAAGCAGCAGCCAGAACACGAGGCTGGCCAGCAGGGCCTGCAGCATGCCGTAACCCAGGCTGCGGAAGAGTGTCGCAGCGATACTGCGCGGGCGTTCACCGAGATCTGCCAGACTGTAGTAGCCCAGGTAGAACCAGCCCAGCAACCAGAACAGGATGAACAGGCTTAGGCGCACCCCGCAGTGCCGGCAGATCAATAGCAGACCGAGGGGGATCAGGGCCAGGCACTGGCAGGCCAGCAGTCCGATCAGGCCCAGCAGGCCGGTGCCGATGGCATGGGGCCAGTCCAGCCCAAAGCGCCACATCCGCAGGCGGGCCAGGGCTGTGACGGAACATAGCGCACTGAACAGGGTCCAGGCCACGAAACCCGGCATCAGCAGGGTATCCCACATGCGCATGGCGTAAGCCTGGTCTATGCCATATGGTGCATAGACAACGGAAAGCCAGTCGAAGCTTTTCAGGTGCGCCCGCATCACGATGCCCTTGAAGCTGGACAGTTCCGGGCTGGCCAGCGAGGCCAGCAGCCTGGAGTCCGCAAAGGCCAGCCAGAGCAGTGTCAGGCTGAGCAGCAGGTACAGCGACAGGCTGAGCGCGCTGGCGGGGTCCTGCCAGTTCTGACGCCGCAGCAGCTGGCGCGGATGCAGCAGCAGTTCCAAGAGGAAACTGGGATACTGCACCAGCATGTTCCATAATGTAAGGTCTGCGGAATTCCTCACCGAGGCAGTATAGCCGAGCCGCTTAGATGGAATTTCAATTCTTGTTGATATGAGTCTATCAGTAACGAACAAGAAGCTTGATGTGGCGTCCTGCAGTTATCCGGATGCCCCCTGAGAGGTTGCAATGAACAGAACAAATGTACATGTCCTGAGCCTGCTGCTGGCCCTGCTGTGGCTGGCACCTGCCGCTGCGAAGATCCCCGACGGGATCAAGGCGGATGACTTTATTGAGTCAAGCAGGGCTGTGCTGACGCAAGCTGTCCAGGATCGCATGCAGGTCCGCGCCGGGGAATCCCTGACCCTTGGCCTGCGCACGATTCCCTTTGAGGACCAGGGCATCAAGTTCCATATCTATGGCGTGGAACCGAGTACGGCGGGCTACATCCCCAGCAACTGGGAAATGGACGAAAGCGAAATCGCCAGCTTCGGTGAGGCGGACTGGCCGGCGGCGTACCTTGAACCCTCTGAGATTGGAGACATGTACTGGCTGATGGGCCAGAACACGGCAACCATTGCAGCCACGGTTGATCCGGGCGCCGCGCCCGGGCAGTATGAACTGACCGGCAAGCTGTTCTTCATGGCCTGCACCGAGGAAATGTGCCTGACACCGAGTCTTGTGGAACTGAGCTGGCCCGTCGAAGTAGTGCCGGCGGACTATGCTGCGGAAATCGCGGTTGACAACGAGGTATTCACGCGGCCCTATCCGGTCAGTTACCGGGAGGACTACAGCCTGCCCGAGGAAGAAGCCGCCGAGGATGCGCCTCAGGTCGGGGGCTGGCTGATAGATATGCTGCATGAACGCGAGAAGCCCCAGCTGCCCTTCATGAACATCTTCCTGCTGGCCCTGGCCGGCGGTCTGATCCTCAATGTGATGCCCTGTGTGCTGCCCGTTGTCAGCATCAAGGTGATCTCCCTCGTGAAGAGTGCGCACGAGGACCCGAAGCAGATCTGGGGCCATGGTTTCGCCTTTGCGGGCGGCATCATGGCGGCCTTCGGCGTGCTTGCGCTGATCATCACGATTCTGCAGGGCATCGGCAAGGGCCTGGGCTGGGGCTTCCAGTTCCAGAACCCCTGGTTCGTGCTGGCCATGGTCACGATCATCTTCGTCTTCGGGCTGAGTCTGGCCGGAGTGTTCACCATCAAGCCACCGGAGGCGATCACGCATGCCGGCGAGCAGCTGGCCGAGTCCGAGACCATCGGCGGATCGTTCTTCAAGGGTGCGCTGGCAACGATCCTCGGTACGCCCTGCGTGGGGCCCTTTCTCGGACCCGCGCTGGGAGTGGCTTTCACAACAGACCACAGCTGGCAAGTCTTCATGATCTTCTTCGCGATCGGTGTCGGCATGGCGATTCCCTACATCATCATGCTGCCCTTCCTGACCCGCATGGGCCGCCGAGAACGGGGCCAGCTGTCCCGCAAGCTGCTGGAAAGCAAGGATAAACTCGTGATGTTCGAACGCGTGATGGCCTTCCTGATGTTCTTTACCGCGATCTATCTGCTAAGCATCATCGCCGGCATTGCCGGTGCGAGCGCTGTGATCTGGACGCTTGTCTACCTCACGGGCCTCAGCATGGCAGCCTGGCTGTGGGGTGAAATGGTGCAGCGTGGTCCGCGGGCGATGCAGCTCGGAGGAATTGCCGTAGTGCTCATCGTGGGCCTGAGCGGCTGGTTTGGACTCAAGCCGGTGATTGCCGCGGCGGCCCAGGCCAACATGAACCCTGATTCCCAGCAGCGGGAAGCCTCGGAGGAAATCAACTGGGAACCCTTCACGATTGCAGGGCTGGAAAGTCACCTCAAGGCCGGCGAAACGGTCTTCGTGGACTTCACGGCGGACTGGTGTCCCAACTGCAAGACCAACGAAGCCGTGGCCCTGAACGTGCCCAGCACCCAGGCCTTCGTTGCCAGGACAGGGATCATCATGATGCAGGCTGACTGGACCAATCCCAGCGATGAGATCCAGGCGATGGTCAATGCCCTGGGCTTCGCCAGCATCCCGCTCGTGGGCATCTTCCCGGCCAATGATCCCGGCAACCCGATCGTCGTCGATGCGCTGTACAGTGCCAGCGGTATCCAGGAGCATATGAAGGCAGCCCTGGAGCGCTGAGGCATGATTGCCAGACTGCTTCCCGGCAGGTAGTACACTCAGGCTGTGCCCCGCTTCTTGCCAAGCCTGCTGCTGTGTGCCGTCATCTGCCTGCCAGCCTGCCGGTCCCAGCCTGCTGACATATCAAATGGGGACAGCCGGGCCTGGATGGAGCAGAAGCCTCCCGGACCCTATCGGACGGTCACAGTGGGAAGCGGTCCGGTGGAACGCTGCGTCAGCTGCCACAGGTTTCAGGAACTCTCCACGATCCCCTCATTCCTGCCCGGGGAACCGCTGGACACGACGGGTGCTGTTGCCAATGAGCCTGTCGATCCGCTGTCTCCCCAGGCGGTCCACCCCGCTGGCTGGCTGGCCTGGCATGAATTCAATGAAACCGGATGCATAGCCTGCCACGGCGGAAATCCGGCTGGGCTGAGCTATGCGGCTGCCGGGCATGCACGCATGTTTGACAACAACACTGAGATAGACGGAGCCCCGGTGGAGGTGGCTCGTGAAGCGCGCTGTGGACGTTGCCACGAAGGTGAGCTGCTGCCCGCTGCACCAATGCTCAGCGAAGGCCGGGCTCTGATCCGCGAGCTGAACTGCAGCGCCTGCCATGACCTGCCGGACTGGCTGTCCGGTGGATCGGGTGGTCCGGACCTCGGGCGGGTTGGTCAGAAGTACACCGTAGACCTGCTGGCTGAACTGCCCCGCTGGGTGCAGCAGTTCAAGCCCGGCAGCCGCATGCCTGAATTCAGTCTGGAGGA
>JAHEFU010000123.1 GCA_024645305.1 Planctomycetales bacterium | reverse complement strand
TTGAAGGGATTCCAATGGTCTTCAAGGAAGTCTTCCCGATTGTGGTGAACAGCCACAAGAAGGACAAGAACTCCGAGTTCGACGTGACCCTGACGCTGCACTTCGTCGATCACAAGATCACGCTGCCGACCACCACGGTACGTGAGTGCTTCGACAAGGACAGCTCTTATCAGGCCAAGCTGCATGCCGTCTTCGAGTTTGAAGTGGAGGTCCGCGAGAAGGAAACGCAGGCCATCGTCAAGCAGGAGATCAAGCAGCAGGAACTGTACATCTGTGAGTTCCCCTTCATGACGCGCAACGGTACATGCGTGATCAACGGTGTGGAGCGCGTGGTTGTCAACCAGCTTGTGCGCGCCCCGGGTGCCTACTTCACGCACGGTGAGAAGCGGACCGCCAACGAGCGGGCCTGCATGGTCAAGCTGATCCCCTACCGGGGAGCCTGGCTGCGCTTCGAGTACGACAAGAAGACCGCCTCATATTACGTGCGCATGGACAGCCCACGCCGCACCATCAAGATCCCGATCATGGACTTCATCAAGTCCATGGGCTTCAACGTGGATGAGGAAAACCGCATCATCCACTTCCCCAACGGGATCAACAGCGAGAACATCTACGATTTCTACTTTGACGAGATATTCGCTGAGCGCGACAAGAAGCGCCGTTCCGACAACATGGCGCAGTTCCGCAAGACCTACCCGAACCTTGCCGAGAGCTACGGCCTCGGGCCCAAGGGGTTTGAGGGCTGGGAACGACCCTACATATATATTGACGAGCATCTCGTCCCCAGTGTCGAGAAGAGCCATGCTTCCACGATGCGTGAAGCTCTGCTGGACATCTGGCGCAAGCTGCATCCGACGGATCCCCCGGGAGACATCCCGATGGCCAGCATGCTGCCCAGCCGCTTCTTTGACCAGAAGAGGTACGACCTGCATAAGGTCGGCCGCTACATGCTCAACAAGAAGTTCGGCCTGGATGTCCCCGGTGACGTGATCACGCTGACAATTCCGGATATCCTCGAGGCCTTCAAGGTCCTGCATGAGATCCAGAACTGGCGCGATGGCCGGGAGTTCCCCGATGCCGGCGGCAGTATCGTGCCGGAGGCCGCCCAGAAGCTGATCTACGAGAACTCCATCGACAAGAAGCAGCCCTATTACAAGTCGCTCTACCAGTCGACGAAGTCGGTCGAGAAGTATATGATGCACCAGCACATCAATACGAGCCCGACCGGTTTCCTGGATGACATTGACCACCTGAACCTGGAGAACCGCCGCGTTGAGCATATCGGGGAGCAGCTGGTCAACCAGCTGCGCAAGGGTCTGCTGCGTGTGGAACGCATCGTGCGTGAGAAGCTGATGCTGCCCGAGGCGGAGAATGAAATCCCGAAGAACCTGATCAACACCAGGCCGATCATCGGCGTGATCAAGGAATTCTTCGGCAGCTCCCAGATGAGCCAGTTCATGGACAACGTGAACCCGCTCACCAGCCTGACGCACAAACGGCGCTTCAGTGCCCTCGGACCCAAGGGTCTGACACGCGAAGCCGCCCGCTTCGACTTCCGCGATGTGCACCACAGCCACTACGGCCGCATCTGCCCGATCGAAAGCCCGGAAGGCCCGAACATCGGCCTGATCAGTTCACTGTCAGCCTTTGCCCGCGTCAACGAATACGGCTTCATCGAGACCCCCTTCTACCGGGTGGAGGAAAGCAACGTCACGGATGAACTTGTCTACCTCAGTGCTGACCAGGAGCTGGATTTCGCGATTGCGCCTTCCACCACAAAGCGCGACAAGACCGGCAAGATCACGGACAAGACCTTGTTCATCAGGCGTCACGGCAACTTCGAAAAGGTCTCCTGTGACGAGATCAACTACGTCGAAGTGGCTCCGAACCAGTTCATCTCGGTGACGACCGCATTGATTCCCTTCCTTGAGCACGATGATGCCAACCGTGCCCTGATGGGATCGAACATGCAGCGCCAGGCCGTTCCCCTGCTCTATCCCCAGAGTCCGATCATCGGTACGGGTATTGAGCGCAAGCTGGCGGAGAACGCCGGTGGCCTGGAAATCTCACCGTTCTGCGGTGAAGTGACCTACGTTGACAGTTCAAAGATCACGCTGCGCAAGGGCGTGGTTTATGACAAGCACACATACGAAATCCTCGACCTGCCCAACCTCGAGAAGATCGAGGGTGAGGAAACCCTCAACGAAAGCAAGTTCGACTACATGTTCACGCCTCCTGAACTGCAGCACGAGATCTACCGTAAGCTGCCCTTCGAGGACCGTGCCTTCCGCAAGCTCCGGAAGAGCGCCGACCATGCTGAAACAATCTGGCTGCGCAAGTTCCAGCGTTCCAACCAGGGAACCCTGATCAACCAGAGCGTGCGTGTCCGCAAGGGCTGCCCGGTGATCAAGGGCGACCTGCTGGCAGACAGCTCCAGCACCAACCTCGGTGAACTGGCGCTCGGGCAGAACTGCATCGTGGCCTTCATGAGCTGGCGCGGCTACAACTTCGAGGATGCCATCCTGCTGAGTGAGCGGCTCAGCAAGAACAACACCTTCACGAGTATCCACATCGAGAAGCATGAGTGCGAAGCCCGCCAGACCAAGCTTGGTCCGGAGAAGATCACCCGCGAGATCACGGGACTGCATGAGGAGTACATCGAGCGCAACCTTGACGACAAGGGCATCATCCGCGTGGGTGCCGAAGTCAAGAGTGGCGATGTCCTCGTCGGCAAGATCACCCCGAAGAGCGAAAGCGACCTGACGGGTGAGGAGAAGCTGATCCGCGCCGTGTTCGGCGATAAGGGCAAGGGATTCAAGAATACACCGCTCAAGGTACCGCACGGTGCCGAGGGCGTGATCATCTCCACGGATTACTTCAGCCGCGAGGGCGGTGACGACCTGCCGCACAACGTGGTCGAGATGGCCCGTGTGCACGTTGCCAAGAAGCGCCACATCCAGGTCGGCGACAAGATGGCCGGCCGCCACGGGAACAAGGGTGTCATCTCGAACATCCTGCCCGAGGAGGACATGCCGTTCCTGCCGGACGGTACCCCGGTTGACATCATCCTCAACCCGCTGGGAGTGCCCTCGCGCATGAACATCGGCCAGGTGCTGGAGAACCACCTCGGTCTGGCCTGCAGCCAGATCAGCATGGATGACGACGAAATGCTGAGCTACATCAGTGAGGATGAGAACATCCCCGCCTATGACAAGCACAGCGAGAACATCGCGGGCGACCGCAATGCCATCAAGTTCGAGCGTCGCCAGGATCCGCTGAAGGTCAAGCTGCCCGTCTTCCTCAGTCCCAAGGAAGACCAGATCCGCTACATGTTCGACAAGCTGGGCCTGCCGATTGACGGCAAGACCGTGCTGCATGACGGCCTGACCGGTGAACCATTCAAGGAACGCGTGATGGTCGGCGTGATGTACATCCTCAAGCTCAACCACCTCGTGGATGACAAGATCCACGCACGTTCCACCGGAAGCTACGCCCTGATCACCCAGCAGCCGCTGGGAGGCAAGGCGCAGTTCGGCGGCCAGCGTCTCGGAGAGATGGAGGTCTGGGCCCTGGAGGCCTACGGCGCCGCCTATCTCCTGAAGGAGATGCTCACCGTCAAGTCCGATGATGTGATCGGCCGCAACAATACGTACAAGGCGATCGTGGATGGCCGAGTGATCCCCGAGCCGGGAATCCCGGAGAGCTTCTACGTGATCGTCAACGAACTTAAGAGCCTCGGCCTCGACGTCACTGTCTTCAGTGAGGGAGAGGATATCCAGGATGCAGTACTGGGCGAGAAGCCCGATTTCGCAATAACCGGAGGTGAGGTCTTTGATAGGTAGCAATCGTCCCCAGACGAACAACATCAAGAGTCTCAGGATTGGCCTGGCCAGTCCGGAAAAGATCATCTCCTGGAGCCATGGAGAAGTCAAGAAGCCGGAAACCTTCAACTACCGGACGTACAAGCCGGAGAAGGACGGCCTGTTCTGCGAGCGCATCTTTGGTCCTGTCAAGGACTTCGAGTGCGCCTGCGGCAAGTACAAGAAGAAGCGCTACAAGAACCTGGTCTGCGAACGCTGCGGAGTAGAAGTCACGAGCAACCGCGCCCGGCGCGAGCGTCTCGGGCATATCCGCCTGGCCAGCCCGGTGGCGCACATCTGGTTCACGAAGTCAATTCCCAACCGCTTCAGTGCCCTGCTCGGCATCAGCGGCAAGGAAATTGAGAAGGTCATCTACTTCGTGTCCTACCTCGTCATCAACATTGACGAGGAGTGGATCCTCAAGAAGCTGCCGGAGATCTCCAAGCTGGTCCATGGCCGTCTCGACGAGCTGCAGCAGCGCAACATCAAGGCCCGTGAGCTGGTGCATGTCAACCTGTTTGACCTTGCCCTGGAGTCGGACATCAGCGCTGCGCAGAAGAAGGAATTCAAGGCTGTGGCCACTGCCCTGAAGGATGTTGCCCCCGGCGACATCAGTGAAGAGCAGGAGAAGACGCTGGAGGAACTGAAGAACGTGCTGCTCAAGGGCGGCCTGCTGAAGCAGTTCATGCTGGCAGCCCCCCTGCGTGATGAGTCTTCCGGCGAGCTGATTGCCTATGCGCGTGAGCTGCCGGACTACGCCGTCCTCAGCAAGGCGATGTACCTCGGCCAGTTCGAGATCGCCTTCGAGCTGCGGGATGAGGAGCGTGACATCACCATCAAGAAGGAGATCGAGGAGATCAACAATGAGCAGGTGAACCTCACTGAGGCCCTGAGCCTGCTTGAGAACATGAAGCCCCTCGACCGCCTCAATGATGTCCAGAAGGACCAGTACAACTACCTGAAGATGCTCTGCCTTGACGGCGACATGGGCGACCTCGATGAGCACATCAACATCGGGATCGGAGCCACGGCCGTGCAGGAAACCCTGCGCAACATGGACTTCCCGGCCCTCGAGAAGGAACTGGTGGATGACCTGGATGGTGCCACCAGCCAGAAGAAGCAGAAGCTGATCAAGCGCCTCAAGGTCTGCCGGGCCTTCCTGCACAGCGAGAACCGTCCGGAGTGGATGATCCTCACCGTGCTGCCCGTGCTGCCGCCTGAGCTGCGCCCGATGGTCGAGCTGGAGGGCGGACGCTTCGCGTCATCTGACCTCAACGACCTGTACCGCCGTGTGATCAACCGCAACAACCGCCTGAAGAAGCTGATTGACATCCGCGCCCCTGAAAGCATCCTGCGCAATGAGCGCCGCATGCTGCAGGAGTCGGTTGACGCTCTGATTGACAACGGCCGCAAGGGTCGTGCCGCTGTCAACGTGAACAACCGCGCGCTGAAGTCCCTGAGCGACATGCTCAAGGGAAAGCAGGGCCGCTTCCGCCAGAACCTGCTGGGCAAGCGTGTCGACTACTCCGGCCGTTCCGTGATCGTGGTCGGCCCGCGCCTCAAGCTGCATCAGTGCGGCCTGCCCAAGTACATGGCGCTGGAGCTGTTCAAGCCCTTCGTGCTCAACAAGCTGATCAACCCGGATGACCCGAACCAGAACATCGCCCAGGCGCGGCGTACGCTGGAGCGTGCCGAGGACCCACGTGTCTGGGATGCGCTGGAGGAGATCACCCGCAGCCACCCGGTGCTGCTCAACCGCGCACCCACGCTGCACAGGTTGTCAATCCAGGCCTTTGAGCCCGTCCTGATCGAGGGCAAGGCCATCCAGCTGCACCCGCTGGTCTGCGCGGCCTACAACGCCGACTTCGACGGTGACCAGATGGCTGTGCACGTACCGTTGTCAACAGCGGCCCAGGCCGAGGCGCGCATCCTGATGCTCAGTGCCAACAACCTGCTGCTGCCCGCCGACGGTGCACCGGTAATCGCGCCCTCCCATGACATCGTGCTTGGTATCTACTACCTCACGGTGGCCCTCGGGGAGGACAAGGCTGATCCCAAGAAACTGCCGTTCTTCTATTCGCAAAACGATGCCCTGATGGCTTACCAGTCCGGGCACATCAAGATGCAGGACCTCATCCAGGTCCCGATCCACCGCAAGGTGACGCGGGACACGGAGCTGTCGGATCCGAAGATCGAAGGCAGCCTGATGTCATCCACAACCGTGGGCCGCATCATCTTCAACAAGACCCTTGCTGACGTCATGCCGCTGGATGAGCAGAGCCAGGACTATCCCCTGCCCTACATCAACGCGACTGTTGACAAGGGCTGCATGAGTTCGATCATCTCCGAGGCTTTCCAGATCTGCGGTCAGGCCACCACGGTCAAGATCGCCGATGCGCTGAAGGACCTCGGTTTTGAAATGGCAACGCAGTCCGGCATGACGATCGCCGCCAGTGACATCGTGATCCCGCGGGAGAAGGAAGCGATCCTCGCCGCAGCGGAGGACCAGGCGCAGGACGTCTGGAGCAAGCGCAAGTCAGGCGTGATCACCGAAACCGAGAAGGATCTCGAAGTGACCCGCATCTGGGACCAGGCCACCAAGGACCTGACCAAGGCGATGCGCAACAACTTCAGCCCGCTCAACTCCGTCTACATGATGGCAACCTCGGGAGCGCGAGGCAAGATCGACCAGGTCCGCCAGCTGGCCGCCATGCGCGGACTGCTCGTCGGACCGTCCGGCCGCGTGCTGGACTTCCCGATCAAGTCGAACTTCCGTGAGGGCCTCAGTGTTTCCGAGTACTTCATCTCCACCCACGGTGGACGTAAGGGACTGGTGGACACGGCACTCAAGACCGCGGACTCCGGCTACCTGACCCGCCGCCTGATTGACGTGGCACTGGATGTCAGTGTCACCGAGGAGGACTGCGGGACGGATGAGTCCATCATCGTTGACCTGACACTGGCGGACTCTATCCGCAAGGTCAAGAAGATCCTCGTCGGCCGCATCCTGGCGGAGAACATCGTTGATCCGGAAACCGGTGAGACCGTGATCGAATCCGGGATTGAGATCAACAACGCCCGGGCCACCATCGTCTTCAGGCTCGGCCTGAAGGGCGTCAGGGTGCGCAGCGCCCTGACCTGCCGCACCCTCGGCGGAGTCTGCTCGCTGTGCTACGGCTGGGACCTGGCCGCCGGGCAGATCGCCCAGGTGGGAGATCCCATCGGCGTGGTCGCTGCGCAGTCCATCGGCGAGCCCGGCACGCAGCTGACGATGCGTACCTTCCATACCGGAGGCATCAAGTCCACTGCTGACATCACCCAGGGTCTGCCGCTTGTCGAGCAGATCTTCGAGGTCCGCGGTGTGAAGAGTCCCTCGCTGCTGTGCGATCAGGACGGCGAGGTGATATCGATTGACGAAATGGTCTACGAGCGCGTGACGGTGCAGTCCACGGACGGCTCACGTGAGAAGACCTACGAGGTCGTGCATCCCTACCAGGACCGCCTCAAGATCCACTTCCGCAGCAAGATCGCCCAGGGCGACGCCCTTGACAATGCGGAGGCGATATTCTCCGACTTCCCCGGTGTGGTGACCCAGCTGTTCACTGACACGGCCAAGACCTACTGGAAGATCGTGATCCGCGATAGTGATGGCAAGGACCACGATTATGAGACGCCGCACGAGAACCGCATTCCGCGGGTGGCGGTCGGCCAGCAAGTGCTGCGTGGCGATGAGCTGTGCGAAGGCAACATGGACCTGCGCAAGTACCACCTGCTGATGGGTGATCTGGCAACGCAGCTCTACATCACGGACAAGATCCAGGAGATCTACGAAAGCCAGAACGTCAACACGAACTCGAAGCACATCGAAGTCGTTGCCAAGCAGATGGTCCGTTTCGTGGAGATCACCGATCCCGGCGTGGAGGACGATTTCTACGAGGGTGACCTGGTTGACCGCAACTTCTTCCAGCAGCTCTGCGAGAAGCGGCAGGCGGAGAAGAAACCCGAACCCCAGGGCCGCAGCCTCCTGCAGGGCATCTCGAAGAGCAGCCTGTCAACGGAGAGCTTCCTGGCCGCCGCCTCCTTCCAGGAGACCACGCGCG
This sequence comes from Planctomycetales bacterium, assembly GCA_024645305.1. Taxonomy (GTDB): domain Bacteria; phylum 4484-113; class 4484-113; order 4484-113; family JAFGCY01; genus JAHEFU01. The sequence continues at coordinate 326 of JAHEFU010000123.1, read as the reverse complement.
TCCTGACCGAAGCCGCCATTGAGGGCAAGGTTGACATGCTCAAGGGCCTCAAGGAGAACGTGATCATCGGCGGGCTGATTCCCGTCGGTACCGGCAAGGTCCACCAGGAGATCGAGAAGCTGGCCAAGGCCACGATCTTCCCGGATGACGAGCCGGCTGAGGACACGGAGAAGGACGAGTCCACTGCTGAAACGATCTTCTAGACATTACAGGAACGGTAACTGAGAAATTCAGGCGCCGGCTGGTCAGGAACACTGCCCAGCCGGCGCCTGTCCTATAATGATGGCGGTGCAGCAACCAGACAGGATCGGCGATTACACGATCGT
>JAHEFU010000007.1 GCA_024645305.1 Planctomycetales bacterium | reverse complement strand
CCACACCGCTCTTTACGATCAGCAACATGAGCACCGTCTGGGTCAGGCTGAACATCTACCAGCAGGACATGGCGGATGTCCGGGAGGGCATGGTGGTGCTGATTGATCCAGGACACGGCATTGACAGCGCGACGGGCGTAATTGACTACATCGAACCGCTGGTGGGCGAGGCCACGCGGACGGCGGTGGCGCGCGTGGTGCTCGAGCGCACCAGCCAGGCCCTGCGTCCCGGCCTGTTCGTGACCGGGTATGTGGAGATTGACGGTGAGCAGGTTGACATCCTCGTACCGCGCGACAGCGTGATCGAGCTTGATGAGGACATGCTGGTCTTCGTGCGCCACGGCACCAGTTTCGAGCCGCGGGTCGTGCTCATCGGGCAGCGCACGGCCAGCGGGATCGAGATCCTGTCCGGCATCGAGGCCGGTGAGGAAATCGTTGTCAGCGGAGCATTCCAGCTCAAGGCGGAACTGCTCAAGGGCACTTTCGATCCCCACGCCGGGCACGCACACTAGGGGGATCCGCCATGCAGCATTACATTGAAATCGTCCTGCGCAGCAGGCTGTTGATGATCATCCTCTGTGCGATCGTCATCGGCGCCGGCTACTACAGCTACCGCAGCCTGCAGGTTGACGCCTTCCCGGACGTCACGCCCTCGATGGTGCAGGTCTTCGCCGTCACCGAGGGCCTGGCCCCGGAGGAAGTCGAGCAGTTCGTGACATACCCGATCGAGGTTGCCATGAACGGCCTGCCGCGGCTCGTGCAGATCCGTTCGGTCAGCCTCTACGGACTGAGCGTTGTCAACATCTACTTCGAGGACGGGATGGACATCTACTTCGCGCGGCAGCTGGTGGGTGAGCGTCTCGGACATGCCAGCGAACAGATCCCGGAGGGCTTCGGCGAGCCGGAGATGGGGCCGACCACCACGGGCATGGGCCAGATCCTGTTCTACTACCTGGAGGACAGCACAGGGCAGTACAGTCCGCAGGAACTGCGGGAGTTCAACGACTGGATCATCAAGTACAACCTGCAGACCGTCCCCGGCGTGACGGAGGTGCTGAGCATCGGCGGTGACGTCAAGCAGTACCACATCCAGGTCAAGCCGCCGGAACTGCTGCGCTACAACCTCTCGCTGCATGACATCATTGAGGCGGTGGAGGCCAACAATGCCAACATCGGCGCGCAGTTCATCGTGGAGAACGAGGAGGAATTCGTGGTGCGCAGCGTCGGCCTGGCCGACGGGATAGAAGCGCTGAAGCTGGTGACCGTCAAGGTTGAGCACGGCACGCCGGTGTATCTCAGCCAGGTGGCGGACATCCATGCCGGGGCAGAGGTACGCCGTGGTGCAGCTACCCTCGACGGGCGGACCGAAACCGTCGTGGGGATGGTGCTCAAGCTGATCGGCACGAACTCGAACGAGGTGATTGACGATGTCAAGGAGCGCCTGGCGGAGATCAACCGGATCCTGCCGGAGGGAGTGGTTGTCAAGCCATACTACGACCAGGGCACCCTCGTGGGTGAGGTCGTCCATACGATCACTTCCGCACTGGTGCAGGGCATCGGACTTGTGGCGCTGGTGCTGCTGCTGTTCATGGGCGGACTGCGTCCCAGTGCGGTTGTCACCCTGAGTATCCCGTTCTCCATCGGCTTCGCTTTCATCATCATGAACCTGACGGGCATGAGTGCCAACATGATGAGCCTCGGTGGCCTGGCGATCGCCATCGGCATGATGGTGGACGGCACGATCGTGATCGTGGAGAATGTCGACCGCATGCTGCGGCTGGCGCGACCGGGGGAGTCGCGCTTCCATGTCGTGGTGCAGGCCGTCGGTGAGGTGATCCAGCCGATCGTGTTCGCGATCTCGATCATCATCATCGTCTTCATCCCGCTGTTCGCCCTGCAGGGTGTGGAGGGCAAGACCTTCCGTCCGCTGGCCTACACCGTGGCCCTGGCGATGGGAGGATCCCTGCTGTTCGCCATCATGCTCGCACCCGTGTTCAGCTACCTGCTGATGCGCGCCCCCAGGCGCTCCGGGGCTGCGGATGACGGAGCGCTTCCCGAACTGTGGATAGTGCGGATGCTGCAGCTGCCCTATCGGCCGCTCGTCAGCTTCTTCGTGCGCCAGCGCTGGCTGGCGGTGGCACTGGCCCTGCTGATGCTGGCCATCGCCGCCTGGATCTTCCCGAAGCTCGGCAGTGAATTCGTACCGCGGCTGGATGAGGGTGACATCCTCGTGCAGGCCACGGCCGCCCCGAGCATCAGCCTGCAGGCCAGCTCCGCGGCGATGCTGCGCTTTGAGAGCCTGCTGCTGGAGAAGTTCCCCGAGGTGTCTCGCGTGGTGACCCGTACGGGCAGCGGGGAGGTCGGTGCGCACGCGCATGGTGTCAACAGTTCCGAGATCTTTGTGGAACTGCGGCCACACGGGGAATGGCAACGTAATGTCACGAGTGAACAGCTGATCGAGCTGATGAGCCACGAATTCGAGAGTTTCCCGGGGATCACCTTCAACTTCAGCCAGCCCATTGCAGTCGCCGTGGATGAGCTCGTGACCGGCACCAAGGCGGAACTGGCAATCAAGATCTTCGGTGAGGACACTGCCGTCCTCAAGCAGCTGGCCCAGCAGGTGGAACAGGTGATCCGCGAGGTCCCCGGAGCGGCGGACGTGAGCAGTGACCAGATCAGCGGTACGCCGCAGCTGCGCGTGGACATCCGGCGCGATGCGATTGCCCGCTACGGCCTGAGTATCGCCGAGGTGCAGGAAGTCATCGCAGCGGCCATCGGCGGTGCGGGGGCCGGGCAGATCTATGAGGGCAGCCGGCGCTGGGACATTGTCGTACGCTATGCCGAGGAGTTCCGCAACACACCGGAGGCCATCGGCCGGCTGATGGTGCATACTCCCGAGGGGATGCTCGTACCGCTCAGCAGCCTGGCAACGATCGAAAAGGCCATTGGTGCCCGCGCGATCACCCGGGAGAACACCCAGCGCCTGATCAACGTGCAATGCAATGTGCGCGGGCGCGACATCGGCAGCTTCGTGCACGAAGCCCAGGCGGCGATTGACGGTAGTGTGGACTTCCCGCCGGGCTACATCATTTCCTGGGGTGGCCAGTTCCAGCTGCAGCAGGAAGCCAACCGGCGCCTGCTGATCGTCGTGCCGATCACCCTCGCACTCGTATTCATGCTGCTGTTCGCCAGCTTCAACAGCCTGAAGAATGCCCTGCTGATCATTCTCAACATCCCGCTGGCCCTTGTCGGCGGGATCGTCGGGCTGTATCTTGCGGGTGAGAACCTCAGCGTGCCCGCCTCGGTGGGCTTCATTGCCCTGTTCGGCATCGCCCTGGAGAACGGCATGGTGCTCGTGACCTATCTGAATCAGTTGCTGCGTGACGGTGTGCCGGTTGACAAGGCCAGTGTGCAGGGCGCGCTGCTGAGGCTGCGGCCCGTGTTGATGACTGCGTTGACAACCGGTCTCGGGCTGATTCCGCTGCTCTTCGCCACGGGCACGGGCAGCGAGGTGCAGCGCCCGCTGGCGGTCGTCGTGGTCGGCGGTCTGGTCACCAGCACGCTCCTGACCCTGCTCGTCCTGCCGGCGCTGTACCGCTGGCTGACTGACGCCCCGAAGCGTGATGAACGCCGCGAAGTGCTTCCCACAGATTCATAAAGGAGTTGCCATGAAGGAAATCAAGGCCTATATCAAGCCCTTCAAGCTTGACGAGGTGATGCAGGGACTGTCCGCCGTCGAGGGACTGTCGGGCATGTCCTGGAACAGGGTGGAGGGCTATGGCCGGGGCCGCGGTGCCGATGGTTCCACTCCGCTGCGCGGTGAGGATGTGCGCTTTGTGCAGCATGTCAAGCTGGAGATCGTCTGCCGCGATACGCTGGTGGACAGCGTGGTGGAGGTGATCCGCCAGTGTGCCCATACCGGCCTGCGTGGCGACGGCAAGATCTATGTCAGCAACGTGGTTGATGCCATCCGCATCAGCACGGGTGAGCGCGGCGAGTCAGCGGTCTGAGCACTGGGGATGCCGAGCTGGCCCGCAGGCTGAGGCCATATTCAGTGTTCTGGGTCTCCCGGGCGGGACTGCTATACTTGGCCTTCCCGGTGGGGAGACCATGACTCCAGCCAGCCACAATCCGGCTCCGGCACTCTATCCGGATGAACTTGAGGACTTCCTTGAGCAAGAAGTTGGACTGACCAGCATGGCAACATGGGTATTGCTGAGTGCCGCCGGGGTGGAGCGGTCGCTGGATGCCAACGGCAGTTTCGGGGAGGACCAGGTTGCCTATCTGGCAATCATCGCGGCCGGGTAGCTCACGATGCTTGAGCAGCCCTTTGCAGCGGACAGGTGCATGCTGTCAGGATCCTGCAGCACTGCGTTGCGGGCAACCTCGGCTGCTGGATTGGCGGAAAGTTCGAGACCGGGATCGGCAGGATTGTCAACCTGCGCTATGCCGCCTGCCGGCCGCTGGCCTCCGCCCACGACCTGAGTCCCGGCAGCCGCTACTTCCACGAGGACATTGTCCTGAATCCCCTCACGATGGATCCGGACGGACACATTGCTATCGGCGCACCCCCCCCGTTGAGCTTGATGAGGACTGTATCTCCAGACTGACGGAACATGTTGAGATACTGGAGCCTGGCAAATGATGCTCGACCTGCTGATCCATGGTGAAGGCAGCGGGCGCTCAAGCATTGCCAGCCTGGCCCAGCGCCATGCCAGCGACCCGGCGGAAGAGGTTGTCAATGTGCTCAGCGCAGACGCGGACTGCTGGATCGTGTACCACTGCATCAGCCAGTCTGATGTTGACGCCGCGGTGCCCTGGCCGCACAGCATCAACTGCCCGGATTCCTGGAGCCACCCCTATAACGCCCCGCACCAGATCGGCGACCCGCACCCGCGCACTTTCGGGGCCTTCACACGCTTCCTGGAGCAGTACGTGGTGAACAGTGACCGGCTGGCCTGCAGCGTGGCCTGCGAGACCGCGGTGTATCTGCGGCGCGCACTGCGCCGGCGCGGCCTCGGTACACTGCTGAAGCGCCATATCATTGAAAAGTGCAGGAATCTGGGCTATCATCATCTTGTTGCCAAGATCCTTGCCAACAATGAGCCCAGCATTGCGTACAATATGCGGCTGGGGTATGAACTAGTGGGTGTCCAGCGTGAGATCGGATGGCTGGACGGGCACTGGCAGGATGTCGCCATCCTGCAGCTTGTCCTGGACGATGTCCCGCCTGATGCAGCCGAGCCCTGCTGAGGAGATTCTATGTCAGACAGCAATCAGAGACTGCCGGATGCATCCGCCTCCGCGCTGCCCCGCAGCGTCGCCGAACTGCTGGAGGCAGTCCGCGCGCAGTCGTCAAAGTCACCCGAAATGGCAGTCCTGCTGCTGGAGCAGTGCAGTATCACCGCGGATGATCTGGCAGCGTGGACCCGCTTCGACCATCCGGATTCCGACTCCTACGGACGGGCCATGGTGCATGACGCAGGCAGCTTCGAGCTGATGGTGATGTCCTGGCGTGAGGGTGACATGTCCGCGATCCACGACCACGGCTACACCATGTGGGGGGCGGTGCGGCTCTACGGCAGGGCGGAACACGCCATCTTCGATGAAGCGGAAGGGATCCTGTCAACACTTGAGCGTTGCACGTTTGAGCCCGGAAGCGTTGTGGCGGTAAACCACGAGCTGATCCATCAGATGGGCAACATCGACGAGTCACCCTTCGTCAGCCTGCATCTATACGGGTGTGACGAGCGCAGTGAGAATGTGAAAGCAGATGCGCGGATATTTGACCTGGACGAAGGGCGGATCCAGGTCACAACTGGCGAGGCTTTCTTCCTGCTGCCGGAAGAGCAGATCAGCCGTCGCGGCAGCGAGATCCAGGGAGACTTCCCGACCTGGCTGCGCCACAATGCGGAACTGCTGCGTCGCCTGCAGCGGATGCGCAATGCGGCTGGACGCAGTGGACTGGCCGTGCGCGAGGAGCGCCTGCTCAGGGAGTTCAACAGCCTGGATACCTGGGGCGCACTGCGTCAGGAGCTCAGGCTGCGCCTCCCGGTAATGGATGCCGAGGCCCAGCAGAGATACATAGAGAGCCTGAGCCGTGAGCTTGCTTCAGCCACCCGGTTGTTCATGCAGCTGCATGACAGTGGGGATTTCGAGCCTGATGCGCGGGTCATTTCCATGATCGCTGATACCGCCGGCCTGCTGGAGGACGGTGACTTCATCGGCCGGATCGCGGGCGAGGATGCCCAGTCAGGTTAAAAAAGGCTGCCCGGAGGACAGCCAGCAGCGGTACACCAGGCCTGCAGCGGGAGCAGCAGTCCAGGTTCCCGCAGTATGAGGGATCGGCTGCACTTCAAGGATGCGCAACCTGAATCCTAAGACGCCTCCCGGCAGTTAAAGATAACGCCCGTTTCCCCATCAGCGGCTGACCGGGCTGATCAGCCAGTGCCAGTTGCGTTCCAGGCGGATCAGCCTGTCGTCCAGGTCCCCACTGGCCAGCGAGCCGGTTGCGCTGGCCGTGATCGTCCCGCTGATCTCCGTGGAACGGACTGACTGCCTGGTGAAGAATACGACGATCTTGAATTCAAAGGGCTGGCTGGAAGCCTGGCTCTCCCTGAAGCGATCCGGCATATCCGCATTGATGCCGAAGTTCCAGCTGCCGTTGGGAGAGCTGAACGTTGAACTGTCCCGGTAGACATCACTAAACGGAGCTGTCTCCCAGGGCTCGATTTCCAGTTCCTCCGCGCTCATGCGGCCCCAGACCATCATAGTCGGCACGATGTCTGTCGTATTGCCTGACACAGAAATGGTGCCAATCAGCCGGACCTGCTGTCCGGGCAGCACTTCCTCCAGCGGCTTGAGGGTCACCGGATCCACGATCTTGAGTCCGGAGATGGCGACATCCGGCATCACCGGACCGTTGATGACTATCTCGATCTGGCTGCTGATCTTGTTGCCGCCGGTCAGCTTGATCTCCAGGTCAAGTTTAAAGCGATCCTCGAGGTACATCCGCCGCAGGTCAAAATCCAGCGGGAACACATATTCATGTTCGCCGGCGTGGATCGTGAAGTCCTTGTTGTCACGGAACAGGTCCTGGCCATTGCGGTCCTTCATGGTGAGGAAAACGGATGCCGTCTTGCGCTTGTCGTAGCCGATCGTCCTGTAGCGCACGAGCGCGGAAATGCGGCGCTGGCTGGGCCAGCTGAAATTCTCGCGCTGCAGTTGCTTGCCCGCCGTCGGATCGAAGGCATAGAATTCAAGCAGTTCCACGCTGGGATCACTGTTCTGGGCATACGCAGTGGACATCATTGCCAGCAGCATGGCAGCCAGGCAGATCACGGTTCTCAGGTTCATCATCTCGTCTCCTCCGGGGTGTCCCGGTAGCTGTTCAGTTCACATTTTACGGCAGGGTCCGGCGACAGAGCACTGCACCGCTGACCGTGTCACGCCAGAATATGTACCAGCGCCCGTCCGTGTCCACCAGCAGTTCGGCATCCGCGGGGCGCTCGATCCCTGCGGGCAGCGCAAGCTGCTCCCAGTCGCCGAAGCGACTCCACTCCATGTAGCAATTCTTTCCTTCGAGGCTGCACATGACGGCTACTGCGGTGTTGCCGTTCGCCCGGGCCGCACTGACCGTCCGCCGGACCTCGGTGCTGTGCCAGTCGGCATTGCGGAAGGGCAGGTCGGTGAGCAGCGATTCCTGCGGTGTCCCGTCAACGAGACGGAAGGTGTAACGTGCGGCCGAGCCATCATGTCCGTTCACAGTCCAGCAGGCCTGGCTGACCGGGCTTATCTGGTCAAGCCGGCTGCGAAATGGCATAACCTCCATTGTACGGCCCCGCGTCTGGATGGAGTCGAATGCGCCGTAATCGCTGACAACGGTGCTGTCGTCATTGAATCCGAAAATGTGCTGGATGCTGGCATCGAACGCATTCAGCAGGCCGAAAGACTGGAACAGGCCCGGGTTTGCATACAGCACAAATGCAGGCTGCAGGCCGGTGGAATTGTCATACACCAGCTTGCCGCCGAGGATGGTCTGCGGATCAGGAAAACTCAGTGTGCCCATGGTGAAACCACCGGCATTGCCGATTGCCCGGACCATGTCGGCAGTGGTGGAGTCCTGTACCAGCCAGCCGGTGCTGCTGACGGCACGGTTGCCTGCTGTTATGGGTTCGCGGACCTGGCTGCCGGGAACACTGAAGCTGTTGACCCAGCCTGCGCCGTCCCAGTAGGAGACGTTGTGTCCCGCAGCTGTGCGCACACTGCGAAAGACCTCACCCGCTCTGTTGTCAAACAGGTCTGCATAGCTTGCACCGGGCAGGCTGTCAGTTTCGATCCAGCTCTCGCCATCGCTGCTGAACATGTGGGAAGCTGAGCCAAGCAGGTAGTCCGTCATCAGCAGGTGCATGCCAGCGCTGCCCAGTGCACTGTCCATGCGCAGGCCCCAGCCCTGATTGGCATACAGGTGCTCAAGTTCCGTTTCGCTGTCGTCAATTCCCATTCTTGTCACATACAGCTGGGAATCGACGACCTCGTCATACAGTACGAGCCCGCCTCCACCATCATTGACCAGGCAACCGGAATAGAAGCCATCCGTTGTGTAGCTTGCTGTATTGACAACGCTGGCAGCGGACTCACCCAGTTCGTAGAGCTTCACTTCCCCCGCGCCGCTGGCGAAGGCGGAGTAGGGGATCCCATCCAGGAATTTGACATCCGCCGGCCAGTAGGATGAGGATCCGCTGTCAATCTGATGGGACGCGCTGAATGTGCTGCTGCCCTTGGTCAGGTAGTAATTCTGCACACCAGAGCGAGTGAGGACACAGCTGTTGCCGGTCGCAGGGTCAATTTCAATATCAATCCCGCCGCTGATCAGGTCAAGCAGCGCAGAGTCATCATCGCGGGCTATGCCATCCACGGGATCCCAGCCCACGTAAGTCAGGAAACCGCTGTCGTCAAACATGACCTCGATCAGTCCGGTGACGGGATTCCAGGCGGCGTCTATCATGGAGATGCCGGTCAGGGGCCCCGCCACGGTAAGGGGACCGGATCCGTCAAGCAGGTTGACAATCCGCACGGACGATGAGGCGACAAATACAAGGTAGAGATCCGTGCCGGTGGAAACAGGCAGCATCCAGCTGTAGCTGAAGGAACCCGAAGTAATGTGACTTCCATCCGGCCCGCTTGAGACGAGGTAAGGTGAACCGCTGTTGGGCTTGACTCCGAAGTAACAGACTCCGTCGTGAAAGGCCGGATCCGTGAAGCTCGCGACCGTACCGTTGATCAAGGGGACGCTGTCAATGTGGTAAGCGCCGGGCTGGCCGCGGCGGATTGCGATACCGGGCAGGGTGACATCCTCGCAGTAGACCACAAAATCCCCGCTGAGCGGATCAATCCCTCCGTTGATGGCATTGAAACTGTTGGCAGTAGCTGAAACCACAGGCTCGCGCACGATGATGTCGTCTGCTTCCCAGTCCGGGTAGACGATCAACTGGCGGGTCGTTGAGCCGTTGGCACCACCAATTCCGGCACCGTCGTTGACAAGGAAGCGTATCAGGTAACAGCCTGGTGGCAAACGGCGCGTGACGACCGGGTCCGCTCCTGTGTAATTCAATGACGAATCGTCAAACAGGACCCTGTATTCCGTGATCGGATCTGGACCAGGTGTGCTGGATGCACTCATGTCGAAGGTCACTTCCACCGGCCCGACGAGCGGGCCGCGGGGCATGTCAACCCTGACCTGCATGATATCGCTGCCAATCAAGGCTCCGCCTGTTTCGTTTGTGTAGACCAGTGTGCTGCGGTTTCCGGAAACATCGAACGCCGCAATCCTGTAGTCACTTGCCTGGCGCAGGCCCGGGATGGCGATGGAAGTATCCAGTGGCCCGGCTGTGGCGACCTCTGTCCATGTCCCATTCAGCAGATTCTGACGTTCAATCACATAGCCCGCAAAATCCGGCCGGTTGTAGTCCGGCGAGTGTGTCCAGTGAGGCACGCTGCCGTCGGAGTACAGTGATATGTCCAGGCGGCTCGGCGGACGGGGGGCCAGCACTCCTCCGTGAATGCCCAGCTCAATATTGTCAACATTCAGGTCGCCGTCGCTGCCATCGATCAGCACGGAAACATAGACGCGTCCCGCCGGTGAGACGAAATCAAGCGGATGCCGGCTGCCATTCTCCGTACCAGGAAACTGCACTTCCGTGGTGCCGTTGAATGGACCGCTGCTGATCCAGCGCTTTGTGTTGTAATCGGCGAAGAGCAGCAGGTACCCGGAATTGGTTCCGGCGGATGGAGTCAGACGCAGGGAAGTCGGGCTGAAGTCCGAGTTGAAACCACCCAGGCAGTAGAGTCCATATGCGCTTCCGGAACCTCCGGAGAGACTGACGGCGTTGCCACTGCCAAGGGTCAGGGCTGCGTGTTGGAGGATGTCCTCATGCCACAGTTCAAACCAGCCGGGACCGAGGACACTGGCACTGCGGCTTCCGGGTTCTAGGGCATCAAGGTCAGCCAATAGTGGCAGCTCAGATGCATTGGTTCCAGTGGATGCGTCTGGCTGGGCCTGCGTCGGGGTAAATTCCGAGTTACCGGTATGGCCTGCGCAGGCGGCCAGATACAGCATAAGCAACAAAATGGAAAAGGATCTGTACATCGTATGCTTCATTGCAACTCCTGGCCCCCGGTCCTGATGGTGCCAATTCGAGCATTTTGGTGGTACCGCAAGACTTTCCAATCTTGCATGCCATGTATACAATATCGGGCTATCCAGCAATCTGTTAAGCCCTCAGCAGTCCTCGCCGTTACAGACAGTCCCCGGCACACCAGTCTGTCAGCAGGTCGCATAGAGCCTCAAGATCGCTGAAGCGGATCCTCTCCACCATGCTGTGGCTGTACTGCAGGGCGATGCCGAAGGCGAAACACAGCGCATTGCCATCCTGGAAGACGGAAGCGTCATTACCACCCGGCATGAAGCCCAGCTGGAGCTGCTGTCCCAGACCGGCGGCCCTCTCAATGATTGCCTTGCGATCCGGCTCTCCCACGATCACGGTGGAGTCAAAGCAGCGCAGGGCCGGCCCACTCCCGGGCCGGACAGCGTGGAACTGGCGGTTGTCCCGCGGCCCCGTGCCGGTGGTCATGCTGTCAATGGCGATCACTTCCCGGCAGCTGGAGAATCGGCTGGCCAGGGCCCGCGCACCGCGCAGACCCAGTTCCTCCTGCACAGCCCAGGCCAGCACTGTCGGCACTTCAGGTGGGGTCCGCAGCAGCCTGCCGGCAAGCTCGACGAGCGCTGCACAACCGAAACGGTCATCCAGGCTGCGCGCCTGGATCCAGTCCGTACCGACCCGCTCAAATGTCTTGGGCCAGGTGACACTGTCCAGCAGCCCGATGCCCAGCTGAGCCACCCCTTCGGGACTGTCAGCGCCGACATCCAGCAGCAGCTCTGATGGGCCGAGCCTGTGCTTCGGTCCCAGCCCCTGGCGGTCCGTGATGTGCAGGCTGACGGGGGCGATGGCAGCCGGCAGGCTGCCCTGCTCAGTGTGGACATGCACTCGCGTGCCCTCATAGAGCTGTGCGTCATTACCACCAAGTGGTGTCAGCTGGCAGCAGCCGTCCGGCCGGATGGAACTGATGCGCCAGCCGATTTCATCCATGTGGGCCACCAGCAGGCGTTGGGGTTCTCCCTGCGGACCGCAATGCAGCCAGAGGTTGCCCATCCGGTCATGCTCCAGGCGGCCGGTGTCCACACCGAGTTCCGCGAGCTGCTGCTCAATCACGGTCCGCAGGCGATGCTCGCTGCCGCTGACCGCCGCGGTGAGGATAAGTTCCTCTAGGATTCCTGCGAGGCTGTGCTGTTGTGCCATCCTGCGATTATAGAAGGTAGGATCGGGCTTGTTATCAATAAATGTACTCTGCGTTACAATTGAAGCCAATTCGATTGGGCCACATATCCTCCGGGAGATCCACCAGATGCGAGAACTCATACGAATCTGCCTGCTCAGCCTCATCTGCGCGCTGCCGGCAATTGCGCTGGCCGCACCGCTGGAAGGCTACCATGACAACGCCGCACTGGAATCCCAGCTGCGTCAGCTGGCACAGCACCCCAGCGCGGAGCTGATGCAGATCGGCACAACAGCAGAAGGCCGGGCCATCCATGTGCTGCGCATCGGCGGTTCACAGGAACTGCTCAGCGCAAGCGGCGACAGCATGCCGCGTCCGGCGATTGCCGTGTTCGGCAATGTGCAGGCCAGCCATCTCGCCGGCCGCGAGGTCTGCCTGGAGCTGGCCCAGCGTGTGCTGGACAGCCTGGATGATGATGCGGAGCTGCTGGCCTTCCTGGAGCAGCACGACTTCTACTTCATCCCCAGCCCGACTCCCGATGCCACTGAATTCTTCTTCAGCTCCGGTTCATTTGAACGCAGTACCAACAGCCGTCCCGCGGATGATGACAAGGATGGCTGGCTTGATGAGGATCCGGGAGAGGACCTCAATGGTGATGGTCTGCTGACAATGATGCGTGTGGAGGATCCCAGCGGTGACTGGATGGAGCATCCCGATGACCCGCGCGTGCTGATCCGCGCCAGGCGGGAGGATAATGAGCAGGGTCAGTGGCGCCTGCTGAGTGAGGGCCGGGACAACGACGGAGATGAGGCATTCAACGAGGACGGCCCCGGCGGGGTGGACTTCAACCGCAATATGACATTCAATTATGACCAGTTCAGTGAGGGCAGCGGTCCCTGGCAGGTCAGTGAACCGGAAAGCCGGGCCGTGGTGGACTGGATGTTTGACAACCCGCAGATCTGCATGGTGCTGAGCTTCGGACCCGAGGACAATATCCGCCAGCCTTGGAATAATGACCATGGCAAGCTGATGCATGAGTCGGCCGAGCGTGATGACATCGGGATCATGGAGTACATTGCCAAGCAGGCCGTGGAACTGATCGGCAAGGACAATGTTCCCGGCTCGGCATCCGGGCGGGGCAGCTTCCCGGACTGGGCCTACTTCCACTACGGTGCCTGGAGCATCTGCACCCGCGCCTGGTGGGTGCCGGAGTACAAGGCTCCGGAGCCTGCTGAGGGTGCAGAGGCTGAGTCAGCCGAGGAAAAGAAACCGGAGAAAAGTGACGAGAAGCGCGGCAGTGACGAAATCAATGCCCTGAACTGGTTCACCGCTGAGGGTACGGATGCCTTCGTGGAATGGACCGCAGTCCAGCATCCGGACTTCCCGGGGAAACGCGTGGAGGTGGGCGGCTTCAAGCCCTACCTGCGTGACAACCCACCGGCGGAGCATCTGCCGGAGATCACCTCGAAGCAGTTCGAGATGCTGCGCCTGCTGACCGGGATGCTGCCGCGGATCTCAATCCGCGAGCTGGAGGTTGATGACCTCGGTGAAGGCCTGTACCGCGTCACGGCGCACGTTGCCAATGACGGCTACCTGCCGACGAGCACACGCAAGGCGGATGCGATCCGCAAGGACTATCCGCTCAACATCGCCATCACCCTCCCGGCGGGAGCAAGCCTGCTCACCGGTTCACTCCGCGGCCAGCTCAGGCGTATCGGCGGCAATGGCGCTGAGTCCGAGTTCAGCTGGCTGGTGGTCGCACCGCAGGGCGGGACAGCCGGCATCGTGGTTGCCAGCCCATCCGTGGGCAGCGCCAGCGGCACAGTGGAACTGGGCCAGTAGGAGAACAAGATGAAATACCTGATAACGACACTGATCATCGGACTGTTACTGAGCACGGGAGCGGTGGCTGACGACGGCTACCCGCTGGTCGGCCGGCCGGTGGACCCCAAGGTCCCGGCTGCCTGGGACTTCTACCGTGACTATGACGCCCAGACGAAGCTGCTCAAGGACCTGGCGGCGGCCCACCCGGATATCTGCCGGCTGGACAGCATTGGCAAGTCCTGGGAGGGCCGCGAGATGTGGGTGATGACCGTCACCAATTTCAGCAAGGGTGACGAGTTGCGCAAGCCCGCCTTCTGGCTGGACGGCGCCATCCACGCCAATGAGGTCCAGTCCTCGGATGCGGCGTTGTACACCTGCTGGTACCTTGTCGAGGGCTACGGGCAGATGGACTACATCCGCGACCTCGTGGACCGGCAGGTGTTCTACATCCTGCCGATGATGAGCCCGGATTCCCGGGAAGTGCACCTGCACGAGGCCGCCACTACGAACGATCCGCGCACGGGTCAGCGCCCGGTTGACAACGACCGCGATGGCCTGTTTGACGAGGATGACGATGATGACATTGACGGAGACGGGCATATCGTCAGTATGCGGATCAAGGACCCCAACGGACGCTACAAGGAGCATGACGAGTACCCCTGGATGATGGTGCGGGCCGAGGCCGATGAGGTCGGCGGCTGGACCATGCTCGGTGGTGAGGGTATTGACAACGATGGCGACGGAATGGTCAATGAGGACGGCGCCGGCGGCTATGACCCGAACCGTGACTGGGGCTACGACTGGCAACCGGGCCACGTGCAATGGGGGGCCTACCGATATCCCTTCAGCTTGCAGGAAAACCGGGCCGTCTCGGAGTTCGCCCTTGCGCATCCGAACATCGGCGGGGCACAGTCCTTCCACAATGCCGGCGGCATGATCCTCAGCGGACCCGGGGCGGAGGAGAACACCTACAGCCGCTCGGACCGCCAGGTCTATGACGCGATCGGCGAGAAGGGTGAGCAGATGCTGCCCGGCTACACCTACATGATCACCTGGGAGGATCTCTACACAGTGCATGGAGGGGAACTCGACTGGTGGTATGCCAATGTCGGGGCGATCAGCTACACGAATGAACTGTGGACTTCCTTCAACTACTTCCGTACGGAGAATGACGGCAGCTGGACCGGCAGCCGCGAGGACCAGGCCCGCTTCAATGAACTGCTGCTGTTCGGTGAGGCCTTCGTGGACTGGCATGAAGTGGAGCATCCGGACTACGGGACCGTGGAGGTCGGCGGCTACAAGAAGAGCTATGGCCGCCAGCCACCCAGCTTCCTGATCCAGGAGGAACTGCACCGCAACATGGCCTTCACCGTGTTCCATGCGGCGCAGCTGCCGCGCATCCGGGTTGCGGACGTCAGGGTTCGCCAGCTGGAGCACGGACTGACCGAGGTCACGGCGACGATTGTCAACGACAACCTGATTCCCACGCGGCTGAGTGTGGCTGAGCGCAACTCCCTGGTGCGCCCTGACCTTGTGAGCCTCAGCGGGGGCAATGGACTGAAGGTGCTCACGGCGATGCGGGGCGGTGACATGTTCTTCCGCCAGCCCCGGGAGCAGGAGCATGATCCGCAGAACATGCGGGTTGACAGTGTGTCACTCAGTTCGCCAGTCTACGTGCGCTGGATCGTGCGCGGCAGCGGCCCGTTCACGGTGACGGCCGATTCCATCAAGGGCGGGCTGTCAACGCTGACGAGCGAATAGTGCGGCAGAGAGTCAGCAGAGGCCAGGCAGCATTCCTGGAGCCATGGATGCCTGGCGGCGCTGATGCTCGAATCTGCCGGCTCCCGATACATCCCCTCCAATTTCTCATTTATATGCATCGAAAGCGCTAGACTGGGAGCATGCCCGAACATGCCAGCCGGGAAGGGAAATGGAGAGTGCTTCCCCTGCTGGCCGGACCTCTGGCGCTGCTTGTGCTGGAACTGCTGGCCGGACCGGGCTGGCCGGACAGGCCAATGCTCAGGGTTGCCGGACTGGCAGTCTGGATGAGCATCTGGTGGATCACGGAAGCCGTACCGCTGGCCGTCACCGCCATGCTGCCATTCGTCATGTTTCCGTTGCTGGGTGTGATGGGGGCCTCCGCCACTGCGGAGCAGTACTTTAATTCCACGGTGTTCCTGTTCATCGGCGGCTTCATGATGGCCTTCGCCCTTGAGCGCTGGGAGCTGCACCGGCGCATCGCCGGCTTCGTGCTGCGCATCTTCGGCGCGCGGCAGGACCGCCTGCTGCTGGGTCTCATGCTGGCAACGGCATTCATTTCCATGTGGATGTCCAACACGGCGGTGACCCTGCTGATGATGCCAGTGGCCCTCTCGCTGTGCGACCTGTCCCAGCTGATCCGGGAGGGCCGCAGCAATCTGGCAACCGCGCTCGTGCTGGGAGTTGTCTACAGCGCTTCGATCGGCGGGCTGGGCACGCCGCTGGGAAGTCCGCCCAACCTCGTGTTCCTGCGGATCCACGCCATGAGCTTCCCGGATGCCGAGCCGCTGGGCTTCCTGCAGTGGATGCTGTTTTGCGTGCCCCTGCTGCTGGTATGCCTGTTTGTGTGCTGGCTGCTGTTGAGGCAGCGCTTCCTCGGGCGTCTGGGAAGCCTGCTTTACGTGGGTGCCAAGCCCAGTAAGGGGCAAAGGGGCATACCCCTGACTCGTGAACAGTGGCTGACCGGTGGGATCTTCTGTCTGGCAGCGCTGCTCTGGCTGACGCGCGCACCGCTGGCAATCGGCAGCTTCAGCTTCAGTGGCTGGGGCGGGCTGTTCGCCGATGCCCAGGGCCACAGCCTGGTTGACGACGGCAGCGTGGCAATTCTGGCAACGCTGCTTTTGTTCATCCTGCCGGCCAGCCGGCTCAGGGGAGGAGGAGCACTTCTGCGCTGGGAGGATGCCCAGAAACTGCCCTGGGGCATTGTGCTGCTGTTCGGCGGAGGCTTTGCCCTGGCTGAGGGCGTGATCGGCAGCGGTCTGTCCGAGTGGTGCGGTGAGCAGCTGGGCATGCTGGCGCTGCTGCCACCGCTGCTGTTGATCCTTCTGGCCTATGGATTCACGACCCTGCTCGGCGAACTGGCCAGCAACACCGCGGTGGCCCAGATGGTGCTGCCCATCACTGCCGGACTGGCCATGAGCGCCGGCCTGCCGCCTCTGATGCTGATGATGCCGGTGACCCTGGGCTCCTCGCTGGACTTCATCCTGCCCAGCGCCACGCCGCCGAATGCCATAGCGCTGGCTACTGGCCATGTGGATATCGGACAGCTGGTGCGGACAGGTCTGCAGATGGAAGTAACCTGCGCCGTGCTCGTAACTCTTGCGATGTGGCTGCTGGGCGGTCCCCTGCTGGGGATCTGAGCCTAATCCATCAGTTTCAGGCTGTTTGTCACCTTGAGGAAGTAGTCAATCGTGCCCTGCAGGCGTTCCAGGCGCTTCGGATCAAGCAGTTCGCCCTCCTCCGTGAAAGCTTCATTAGCGGTATTGAGCGAGAAGCGGTCCGGCATCACGTGCATACCCAGCACTTCCATCGGGGTGGACAGTGCCTCAGCGGCCCGATTGCCCCCTACCAGTGATGGCGCTGCGCTCAGGATCTGCACGCTGCGGCCCCTCAGGGGCATTGGGCGCAGGCGCGACAGCCAGTCAATGCTGTTCTTCAGGGTGCCGGGGAAGGAGTGGTTGTACTCAGGAGTGGAAATCAGCAGGCCATCCGCCTGTTCCACGCGCCTGCCCAGGTCGATGCACTCCTCAGGGAAGCCTGCGCGCTCAACGTCGAAGTTGTAGTTGGGCATCACGAGCTCGGAGAAATCCGCCAGGTCTACCTCGGCGCCGCCCTCCATGACCATCCGGGCGGCGATAGCAAGCAGCTTCCCATTGAGGGAATCCTGTCTGAGTGAGGCGGAAAAGGCGAGAATACGCATGGTCGTTACTCCGGATCAGCTTACTGAAGTACGAAGTACCGCCATTGTTCAGCGCTTATTTCAGTATTAGTTGCTGCCGATCTGCAACTCACCATTGCCGATGTCCACGGAAAGCAGGTTGCCCGCTTCCTCGCCGATGAGTGCAGTGGCCGTGGCCCCGATGTATCCCTGGCGGGCCACATTGCCCCGGAGTTTTCCGTGGAGGTCGATGTTGCCGATCGCCACACTGCCGTTGAGGCTGCAGTTCACCCCGTCAGCCACGTCAATGTCCACATTGCCGTTGCCCACATAAATGCTGTGCCGGCCGGACACTCCCCTGAGGTCGCCGGTGAGCATACCGTTGCCGAGGTGGATGTCAGCGCCCTTGCGCAGGGAGCCATGGAAGTCGATATTGCCGTTGCCGAGGTCCAGTCCGTCAATGAAGTCAGCGCTGGCGCGGATTTCCCCATTCCCGAGGCTGGTTTCCACGCTGGTCCCGGGAGCCATACGCACCTTCAGGTGCAGACTGGGGACCCGTGTGCCGTTGCCGATGCGTTCGTCCTCAACGCTTAAAGTGTTATCGTCCCGGTTGAAGTAGATTTCCAGGCCGCTGCGTTTACCACGCACCTTGCGGCCATTGCGCCTGATTTCCCAGCTGATCTGCACAGTGCCGGGTTCCAGGTCTGCGTCCTGATTGATAGTGACCTCTCCGTTGTTGATCCGAAGCTCCACATCGGAGACACTTTCGAACTCGCGCGAACCGACAGTCTCGTCGGAAACGGCCAGTTCAGTGCTTTCCAGCATCATGCCGAAATCCTCCTTCTCTATTGCCCCCGGCTGTCCACTCTGGACAGTTCCTATATCTTTACCATCACTGCCCGCCTGGTTATCGCATCCTGTCACGGAAAGCACGGCCAAGGCAGCAATCATGAATTTGCTCGAGGCCCTCAGGGCCTCCCGCATGATCTTGTTCCCCATGTCTGCAGCTCCTTATAAGGACAGCTTTTTTAACCGTCCTGTTCGAGTGATCCCGCTGATTTCAGCGGGTGTTTCCGGCGAGCCTGTTGAACAGGGCCGCGACGAAGCGTGCGAACATCCCGCGGCGCGTCCTGGTGAATGCTTTCTGGATATGTCCTGCCAGCTCTTTCATGTAATCTGTGAGTGTCATGATGTAAAGCTTTATGCCAAAAACGACGGCCGGGTTTCAGGCGGCAGTGGAATCATCACGGATATGAGCCATGGTGGCTAAGGGATTTGCAGGGTTCAGCGCAGTTTTCCGATATCGGTGCGGAACTGCATTCCTTCGAAATGCAGGTTTCCGGCGGCTTCATAGGCCAGGCGGCGGGCCGCACTGAGGTCAGCACCGTGGGCACTGAGGGCCAGCACGCGTCCGCCTGTGGCCAGATAGCTGGCCTCAGCATCAATCTCAAAGTGGTTGGCGTAGGCGCCAGCCTCTCCCTCCCGGCTCACTCCGGCGAAATGCAGCATGACAAGTGGGGGCCTGATCCGCCCGCCTTCATGCTCCGCCTGCAGCAGTCCCTGTCCGTGCAGGCGCTCAATGCCACTGATCGTGGCAGGCTCACTCTTTGCATGTGGATAGTTCCCACTGGCTAGCACCACTGCCAGGCAGGCGCCTTCGCGCAGGGCCACAGCCCCTTCCGGCAGCTCCCCCGCTGCCATGCGGGCCAGCAGCTGCGGCCAGTCAGCTTCGCACAGGGGCAGGACGACCTCGGCTTCCGGGTCGCCGAAACGCACATTGAACTCAATCACTTTCAAGCCCTGCGGGGTAATCATCGTGCCCACGAAAAGGAAGCCGCGGTAATCCAGGTCGTCAGCGCGCAGCCCCCGCATGAAGGGCGCGAGGATGTCCCGGCTGAACTCCACTATCACTTCATCCGTTGCCCAGGGGGTGGGGCAGATGTTCCCCATCCCGCCGGTGTTGGGTCCCTTGTCATCGTCCTGTAGCCGCTTGTAATCACTCGAGGGTGGCAGCACTTCCGCGCGGCTCCCGCTAATCAGTACCGAGAAGCTGATTTCCCGGCCCAGCAGGCATTCCTCAGCCAGTACCATGGCTGCCGCATCACCGAAGCGGCGTTCCTCCATCAATACCTTCGCTGCCTCGCGGGCCTCCTGGCGATCAGCGCAGACCATCACGCCCTTGCCAGCTGCCAGGCCATCGGCCTTGAGCACCAGCGGCCCCTCACCGCTGTCAATATGCGCCAGCAGTGCGTCAAGCTCAGTGAATTCGGCGAAGTCCGCGGTGGGGATGCCGTGGCGCCGCATGAATTGCTTGGCGTACAGCTTGCTGCCCTCCAGCCGGGCTGCCTCCCGGCCCGGGCCGACGGCGGGGATGCCCGCCTCCCGCAGTCTGTCAGCCAGTCCGGCGCACAGCGGATCCTCAGGTCCGACAATCACCAGCCCGGCCTGGATTTCCTGCGCTGCCCTGACAACACCGTCCAGGTCCATGGCCGGCACATCCAGTGTATGCACGCGCCCGCTGCCGATGTGGTCCACGAGACCCCAGTTGGCGGGGGTGATCCACAGCTCCTCAAGCCGCTCACTGAGCAGCAGCGCATTGCCAATGGCATTCTCGCGCCCGCCATTGCCGACAATCAGGATCCTGCGTGGGTAGTCCATTTCCGTTTGCTAACTCCTAGAGCGGTTCGAGGAAGCGCGTGATCTCCTTGAAGAAGCGCATTTTCACGAGGCCCGTCGGGCCGTTACGGTTCTTGGCGACGATCAGGTCCGCATCCGGCAGCGTGTGGCGGTCGTAGTCCGCGTCCGCGCTGAAGTCCTGGGTCTTCTCCTGGTAGTAGTCCTCACGGTGGATGAACATCACGATGTCCGCGTCCTGCTCGATCGCGCCGGATTCACGCAGGTCCGACAGCTGCGGCTTCTTGCTCTGGCGGCTTTCCACCTGGCGGCTGAGCTGGGAAAGCGAGACCACCGGGATCTTCAGCTCACGGGAGATCTGCTTGAGGCCGCGGCTGATCTCCGAGACCTCCTGCACGCGGTTGTCTCCGCCGCTGTTGGGTCCGCTCATCAGCTGCAGGTAATCAACGATTATGCAGCCGATCTTGTACTGGCTGTACAGGCGGCGGGCCTTGCTCTTGAGCATGCCGATCGTCAGCATGCTGGAATCGTCAATGTAGATCGGCGCTGAAACCAGGTTGTTGTAGCTCTGGGTCAGCACGTTCCATTCCATGTCATTGAGGTCCGGGTTCTGCAGGCGCCCCGAGGAGATGCCCTGGATCCGGCTGTGCCGCGTATACAAGGTGCCCTGTGTCATCAGGCGCTCTGCGAGCTGGTCAGCCCCCATCTCGAGGCTGAAGATCGCCGTGGGGGTCCCGTTGACAACGGAGATGTTGTGCAGGAAGTTCAGGGCCAGCGCAGTCTTTCCCATGCTCGGGCGGGCCGCCACGATCAGGAGCTCGCTGGGACGCAGGCCGCCGATCATGTGGTCCAGGTCGCGGAAGCCCGTGGGCAGTCCGGCTGACAGCTTGGGATTGGTTTCGCCGGCATTGCGTCGTTCGCGCAGCGTCTCGTCCCGCTCGCTGAGCTTCTCCCAGTATTCGCGCAGCACCTCTGAAATGTTGTCCATCCGCGAACTACCGGCGTGGGTGCTCAGCTGCAGGATGTTGGACTCGGCCCGGTCCATCATCTGCTCCAGCGACAGTTCCTGGCGGTAGCATTCGTCGACGATTTCCGTGCAGGTGCGGATCAGCTTGCGCAGGTGCCCCTTCTCCGAGACCTTACGGGCGTGGTATTCCACGTTGGCGGCCGTCGGCACGGAATTGAGCATGCCCATCACCACGGCGCTGCCGCCGACCCGTTCCATCTGCCCGCGGCTGCGCAGCTCATCGAGCACGGCAACACTGTCCGGCGGGATGCCCCGGTTGAACAGCTCGCCCATCAGTTCATAGATGATGCCGTGCCCGTCCAGATAGAATGAGTCTCGTGTCAGGTAATCCGCGGCCAGCGGATAGGCCTCCTTGGGTTCGAGCATGATTGCGCCCAGCACGCACATCTCGAGGTCAACATTCTGGGGTGGTGTGCGGTCGTGCACATGCTCCTGAATGTTGTCATCCCTGAATACAGCCAATGCATTTCTCCTGTTCCGATATGATCCAACCCGGTTTGGAAGCCCCACCACGAACTCCCTCTGCCTCTGGAAGCCGATCATAGCCTAATTTGATATCAAGGTAAACCTGCCCGCTGCTTGCCCGCAGCGTGCATGGGGATTAACGCGAAGCACATTGCCAAACCGGATGTTGCCAGAAAATGCCGTTGCCGCGGCTTTCACGCATCGTGAAATTCGGATATCCGCAATTCTGTCAACTTATCAACCGGATCAACGTTGATAGCCCTGCCATACTGTGCCTGCCTGCCGGAATATATGAAAATCTGTGAGCATGGGAAACAGTTTGTCTCAATAGACCCAGAAAATGAGAGTCGAAAATTTCCGTATTCTCTGGCAATGCAATTAGATTATACATATGTTAAGTAAAATAGCAATTGGATTTTCAGCGGGATCATCCTGTCATGCCTCTGCGATGCCTGCTGTACGATTAGCGCGATGCCAAACAAGGGAGTACTGGCTTGCGCTGGCTGATCAATGAACGAGTGATCATCGGGGTCATCCTGCTGAACGCCTTCGTGCTGTTCATGGAGGCCTTTGCCATCATCCGGCACTCCGCTGGATTCCTGCTGACCGGCATTGATTCCCTCTGCGTTGTCTATTTCATCGTTGAAGCCATCCTCAAGATGCGCTATGAAGGCGTGAAGGGCTACTTCAGCGATGCCTGGAACGTGTTCGACTTCGCCATCGTGGCGGTCAGCCTTCCATCCCTCGTGGAAGGGGCTCCCGCCCTGTTCACCCTGCTTAGGCTGCTGCGGCTGCTGCGCTTCCTGCGCCTGATGCGTTTCATCCCGAATATAGATCGCCTGATGATGGGTGGCCGCCGCGCGCTCAGGGCCAGCATCGGGATCTTCATGCTGGTGTTCTGCTACCTGTTCATCTTCGGGCTCAGCGCCCATTACATGTTCGGCTACCAGACCGGCCCGCCGGATGCCAGCGGCCAGGCGGTGCTGCTCTACCCGGAGTTCTCCGACCCCCTGCTGAGCATGTACACCATGTTCAAGATCTTCACGATTGAGGGCTGGTATGAAATGTCCGACGAGATTGCCTCGCACTGCAGCGGCATCAAGGCGCACCTGATCCGCCTGTACTTCATCTGCGCGGTGAGCTTCGGCGGGATCGTGATCCTCTCGCTGTTAAACGCCGTGTTCGTGGATGAAATGAGCCACGACATCGCGGCGCGAACGGAGGAAGAGGTGGAGGAGATCGGTGAGGATGTAGAGGAGATGGACGAGCGCATGGAGAAGATCAGCAACAGGATGATGGCCAAGCTGGACGAAATCAGCGAGCGCCTGGACAGGCTGGAAGACCGGGCCAAGTAAGGGCCCAATAACATTCCCCATCCCCCCTGTGCCCTGCCTGCCCTGTTAGAATAGCTCGCTGCCGTGTCCCTGCTTGAATTCACAAACCTGAGCTTCGGTTACACCGATGAATACATCATCCGCGATGCCAGCGGCCAGCTGCAGCCGGGTAATGTGATCGGGCTGATCGGCCAGAACGGCGGCGGCAAGACCACCCTGCTGAAACTGATCGAGGGCCAGCTCAGCCCGGAGGCGGGCAGCATCCAGCTCAGCCGCAGCACTGAGCTCAGCTCCGTGACCCAGGCCTCCGGCGGCGAGGATTCCGACACCCTGCGTGAGTTCGTGCGCCATGGCCGCAGTGACCTCGTAATCCTGCAGGACCGCATGGGCGAGCTTGTGCGCCTGCTGGAGCACAGTCCCGAGGACGAGCAGCTGCAAAATGAACTGGGGCATGTGCAGGAACGCTTTGCCGCCCTGGACGGCCACCGCTGGGAAGTGGACATTGACCGCCTCATCAGCGGCCTGTCCTTCGATGAAGCGCAGCACCACCAGACACTCGGCAGCATGAGCGGCGGCCAGCGCCAGAAGGCCTGCCTGGCCCGCGCGCTGATCAGCGATGCCAACTGCCTGATCTTCGACGAGCCAACCAACCACCTCGACATCGAGGCCCAGGAATTCTTCGCGGATTACGTGAAGAGCCTGCGCAGCCGGGCCGGCGTGATCCTCGTGAGCCACGACCGCTGGCTGCTGGACAGCGTCTGTACGCATATCTGGGAAGTTGACAACCAGCTGCTGCACCGCTATCCCGGCAACTACACGAAGTTCCGCCCGCAGCGCGACCTGCGGCGCCGCAATGAACTGGAGCAGTACCAGAAGCAGCAGGAGCACATCGCGAAGACCGAGGAGTACATCCGCCGCAACCTGGCCGGGCAGAACACGAAGCAGGCCCAGGGCCGGCGCAAGCTGCTGGGACGGATGGAGCGCGTGGACCGGCCGGCGGATGACCCGGCCATGAAGTTCGTGCTGACACCGGCGCTGCTCTCGGGGGAGCAGCTGCTGATCGTGGAGCAGCTCTGCTTCAGCTACAGCGGGGAGGAGCGCACGGACGCGACGGTATATGAGAAGGTCGGGCATACCGGACTGTCCCTCAATCCGCCGATGGAAATGACGCGCGGGCGCGTGGGTGACAGCCTGCTGCTCAACGATGTCGACTTCCAGCTGTTCCGGGGCGAGCGGATGGGCATTGTGGGCAGCAACGGCTGCGGCAAGAGCACCCTGCTCAAGCTGCTGGCGCGGCGCCTGGCCCCGCAGCGCGGGATGGTGGCCTGGGGCAGCAATGCGGATGTCGGCGTCTTCTCCCAGGACAGTGCCGACCTGCAGGACGGCCGGGACCTGATGGCGGAGCTGCGCAGTGTTGACAGCGGCATGACCGACGGCGAGGTGCGCAGCTACCTGGCGGTGTTCGGCTTCAGCGGCGACGATGTCTTCAAGGACGTGGCCACCCTGAGCGGCGGCGAGCGCAGCCGCCTGACACTGGCCAAGATCTTCCGCCGCCGGCCGAACGTGCTGCTGCTGGATGAGCCCACCAACCACCTGGACATCTGGGCCCGGGAGGCTCTTGAGCAGTTCCTGCTGGCCTATGAGGGCTCGCTCATCATGGTGACCCACGACCGCGCCCTGCTGGAGCGCATCTGCAACCGCCTGGTAGTCTTCGAGCCGGCTGGCAACGCTGCCTTCAGTTCCGGCTTCTTCCGCGGGCACTACAGCGAGTACCGGCGCTTCCGCGAGCTGCAGCGTGCCGAGGCCAGTGCCGAGGCCGAAAGCCTGCGCCAGGCGGAAGCCGGCCCCGACGACATCTGGACTGAACTGGAACAGCTGGCCCGCGAGGCCCGCACGAACGTGGAGGGCTACTGCCGCCGCCAGCAGGAGAAGGTCGAGCAGCGGATTGCCAGGGTGGAACTGGAGATCGAGGAACTGGAAGCAGAACTGCGCCGCCTGGCGGATGAGCAGCACAGCGCTGCTGACCGAAATGACTACGCTAAGATAACCGCACTGCAGGAGCAGATCGACAGGACGGCGAGGGAACGGGACAGTGTGTTTGCATCGCTGGAACCGCTGATTGACGAAGCGGACCTCTGGCAGGGGCGCCTGGATCACCTCAAGGAGAGACAGCAGGCATGAATGTGCGCTTCCTGAGCATTGCCAGCGGCAGCAAGGGGAACTGCTACTACGTGGAGAGCCACCACGCCCGCGTGCTCGTGGACTGCGGGGTGGGCATCCGCCGCGTGACGGCGGCACTGGCGGAGATCGGCGTGCAGCTCAGCGAGCTGGATGCCGTGCTTGTCAGCCATACCCACAGTGACCATGTCAGCGGGCTGGGCGTGCTGCTCAAGCACTGCAACCCGGTGGTCTACTGCCATGAACAGGTGCAGTTCGCCCTGGCCAGCACGATCCGCCAGAAGCGCGGCCGGGCCTATGACAACATCCAGACATACGACTCCGACCACGGCTTCTTCCACCGCGACCTGGACATCCTGCCCTGCGAGGTCAGCCATGACTGTGAGCCGACCTGCATGTTCAAGCTGTTCAGCGGCGGGCACAGGCTGGGGATCCTGACGGACCTCGGCAGCTATGAGCAGCAGCATGTGAGCCTGTTCGGCGACTGCGAGCTTTTGGTGCTGGAAAGCAACCACTGCCCGGACATCCTGCGCGGCAACTCCTATCCGGAGTATCTCAAGAGCCGCATCCGCGGCAGCCGCGGGCACCTGAGCAACCAGCAGGCCGTGGAGTTGTCAACCGGGCTGGCAAGCATGCCGCAGCACCTGCTGCTGGGACACCTCAGTGAGAACAGCAACACCCCCCGCGCCGCCAGCGACGCCTTCTCGCGCATCGAAACCGGCAACATCCCGCATGTGATCCTCGCACAGCACACTGCCAGCCAGGTGCTGGAGCTGCGATGAACCGCGCGGGGAAGCTCTGGACACTGCTCGGCGGCCTGGCCTGGTTCGGCTTCTTCGCAATCACGGTCAGCCTGCCCAGTGTGCAGGAGTTCGCCGAGCTGCCGGCGCTGATCCTGCAGGTGGCGGCGATCGTGATCGGCATGGGCCTGCTGTTCATGGTGATCCTCGCGGGCGAATCCACGACCTGGCCGGCCTGGAGCCGTTACACGATGTTCGCCGGCGGTGTTGCCAGCATTGTCACGCCGGTGGTCCTCGCTGACAACTCCCTGCCGCTGCGGGCCATGTCGACGCTGGGCCTGATCCTGATCGCCGTGCCGGTGGGCTACTGGGTCGGGGACCGCATGGAGAAGGTCACGAACCTCGTGCCGCTGGCGGTGGCGATGGCCTTCGCCGACATCTTCAGCGTGTTCCAGGGGCCCTCCCGCAGACTGGCGGAGGGCATGCAGGAGCACCAGCGGGCGGTGGAGGAGGCGATGGCCGAGGCCATGCAGAACGTCCCGCCGGAGCAGGCCGCCAGCGCTGCGGCCGCCGCGGCCGAGTCCGTGCGCGTCCCCTGGATCAACTACCTGTTCGTGCATATGCCGCTGCCGATCCACGATGCGGTGGCCGTGATGGGCGTGGGCGATTTCGTGATCCTCGCCTTCCTGTTCCGCGCCGCCTGGGTGCACGGGCTGGACAAGCGGCTGATCTACCTGACAACGCTCGGGATGGCAATTCTTGCCCTGGCCGCATCCCAGATCCTCGGGCTGGCCCTGCCGGCGCTTGTCAGTATCGCCTTCGGCACGATCATCGTGCTCTGGTTCACGGAGCCGCGGATGCGCCGGATAGACCGCCAGGAGATCGTGCTGACAATCGGCGTGGCGGCACTGTTCATCGCATTGATGGCGGCGAAGTGGTTCACGGCTGCTTCGCGGCTGACAGGGCAGTAGGGAGGTCAGGCCCATGGCCTGACAGCAGTGTAAGAAGTAGTCAGTGGGCAGAAGGCAGAACCGGAGGTGCGGCGCAAGTCGCACACTATGACAACGATCCCCACGGGGTCTATCTCAGTATGGATTATTGAAGATGATGCGACATCAAGTGTCGCACCGCCCCTTGCCTCTGGACTGATCCCTGATAAATTCCTGGCAGCTTTCAAGCTGCCGCTACTGAATTCTGACCACTGACCACTGACACCTGTTGCGGAAGCAAGCTTCCGCCTCCCCTAGTCATCCCCGTCGGTGGGGTAGGGCATTTCGCCGTGCTGGAATTCCATCACCTGGTCCAGGGTGTCCAGCCCGCGGCTCTTCAGGTAGTTCAGGAAAATGATCAGCAGTTCACTGGTGGCGTAGGCATCGCCGGCCGCGCGGTGCCGGTCCGGGATCTGGATCCCGAAGAAGGCCGCCAGGTTGCCGAGACTCTTGGAGGGCAGCCAGGGCACGATGCGCCGGGCCAGCCGCGAGGTGCAGAGGTCACCATTGTGCACCGGCTTCTCACCCATCAGCTCCAGCTCGTTGTCAAGGAAGCGGCGGTCGAACTGGCTGTGGTGCGCCACGAGGATGCTGTCACCGAGGAAGACCTGCAGGTCCGGCAGGACATCCCGGCTGGGGGGCTGGTCCTTCACCATGCCTTCGTTGATCCCGGTCAGGCCGGTGATGAATGCCGGGATCTGGCGCTCCGGGTTCACGAGAGTCACGAACTCACTGGTGATCTTCAGGCCCTCGACGTGGTAGGCCGCGATTTCCGTGATCTTGTGCTCGGGGGGGGCGCCGCCCGTGGTCTCCAGATCGAGCACGCTGAAGCGCACCTCCTCGATGGGGGTGGCTGCGGTGGCGCTGGGGCTGGACGTGTCGGTCATCGGCAAACGCTGGATATTAGCATGTACCCGCCGCCAGCGTCATGGGACGACCGGACCAGCAGTTTCAGGCCCTCGCGGCTGCCGGCGCGAACAACCTGTCCCGCCGGCTGGGGCAGCAATGGAATACCCCATCAGTACTAGTCTCCACCGAATCCGGGATCAATCTGATTTGTCTGACAATTCGTGGACAGGCTCCCCGCAGCAGGTTAAAATTAATACATGGAGACATACACGATCCCAATTGATATTGGTGATATCAGGAATCTGATCAAACAGGCTGGTGATCCATGTGTATCCATCTACCTGGACCTCGCATCCACTGATAACCCCACCCAGCAGAACCCACTGCGGCTGAAGAACCTGCTGAGGCAGGCCACGCGGCTCCTGCAGAGTCGGGGCATGTCCAAGGATGAGATAGACGGCATGCTCAGCGACCTGTATGAACTCATGGAGGACCGCAAGATGATGCAGGATGCCGGACTGGGCCTGGCCCTGTTCGCCAGTCCCGGATACTGTGCCCGTTTCGAACTGGTGGATTGTCCGATGGAACAGCTGTCCGTCAACTCCATGTTCATGATCCGGCCACTGCTGGAGCTCATGGCGGAGGACCAGCCCTTCCACATCCTCGCGGTCAGCCTGGGTGAGCCCCGCCTGTTTGAAGCAGACCGGCACAGCGTCCGCCAGCTTGATCTTGGCAACAAGCTTGAGACGGTCAGGGAGCAGCGTATTGAGGGCGAGCGTGCCGGTATGCAGCAGCATGGCGGTTCCGGTGAAGGGACAGATTCCTCACGCCACTTCGGCCATGGTGAAGAGGACCGCAACCGCGAAAAGGCGATCAGCGCCTACCTCAAGGAGCTTGGCGGCATTGTTGACGGCCTGCTGGCCGGCAGCAATGACCCGTTGCTGCTGGCGGGGGAGGAATCCGTGGTCAGCGAGCTGCGTCCCAGGCTGAAACATGCCAATCTCCATGAGCAGGTCATTGATGGAAACCCGCGGGACAGGACCCCGGAGCAGTTGCAGGCCAGTGGCCTGCAGATTTTGGAGAGCAAGCTCTCTGAATCACGGATGGCTGCGCTCGAGGAAATCCGCAGCCGGCAGGCGATAGACGGCAAGGCGGTTGCCGATGACCTGCAGGAGATCATGGATGCTGCCCGCTCGGGAGCGGTGGATACCCTGTACATTACCGTGGACTGCCGCCTGTTCGGTGGCACCAAGGGCCTCAGCGAGGAATTGCGCACAACCTATGCCGGCGCGGACCTGGCCAACCTCGCCGCGATGTGGACGATCGAAAAGGGCGGGAAGGTCATCATGTCCACTGCTGCGGAACTCGGGGAAGGTATCCAGATGCTGGCCGGCCTGCGCTACTGAGGCCGGATGGTTTGATCAGGCCTGATCAGGGAGCGGCTCAAAGCTCAACGTGAGCACGTTGAGGCTGTGGTCAATCTCACAACCGATCTCCAGCTCATGGCAGATACTTTCCACCGGCACCCAGGTGCGTCCGTCGAACTGGATCACCGGATGGCTCAGGGCGCGGCGCTCCCCGTTGACATCGATGCTGCGCCGGCCTTCCTTGTACAGCAGTTCACGGTCGCCGCGCTGCAGTTCCACGCGGTCGGCCGCAGCGTCATACTTCAGGTCGCCGCCGATGATCCCCACAAGGTCGCGGCTCTGCATGTAGACTGCCCCGTCCTCGATTCGTACCAGGTCCTCACGCTCCAAAAGCTCCCCATTGACGACCACCCGCAGGTCAAACATCGCCCGCCGCAGTTCAATCTGGATGTACTCGAAGGCTTTCTCATCCTGGAAGCTCAGGCTGACGCTCTTGCCGGGCTGCAGCGGCGGCTCAAACACGAACTCATGCAGCTTCCATTCCGCGAACTCATCCGCGAAGGTGTCGTAGGGCGAGTAGTACGCCGCGATGCGCACACCGTTGAGCCTGCGGTTCCCGATGTTGGTCACGAGGGCGGTGACCGTGGCCGTGCCCTGGCCGCTCTGTTCACCCGTCACATCGCCGCTGATGAACTCCAGCCGGACCTCATCCAGGATGCCGGCGCGCGCCGGCCCAGACAGGGCCGCGGCCCCAATCAGGATCCCGAGCAGGACGGAAATTGCACTCCTCACAGGAAACATTATAGACACACTGT